>NZ_CBFFRK010000010.1:0-74695 GCF_965644245.1 Erwinia sp. V71 | reverse complement strand
GGTTCCGGCAGCCTTCAGTGGTCTTTGCAGAGTTAAGACAGGCGGCTTAGCGTTGCACTTCGAACTTGAATCCGCCTGGTGGCCAGTGTGGAGATTAAAACCGGACAGAAATCGGTGATGGATTATCTGATTAAGCCACTGAATAAAGTGAAAGAGTCCCTGCGCGAACGCTAACGGCGTGGGTGGCAGATAAAACGCAGCGGCAGTTATTTTCGGTAAGTAAATAACCGTAAATAACTGCCGCTTATTTATGATCATAAAGTGCTAAAATAAACAAATAATGCGGGAATTAGTCTGATTTATTTTCAGAATAAAAACAGCTTTACAAAAAATAACATTTGCTGAAAAAAGACAAAAAAAAGGGCCAGACATAAATGGCTGGCCGGGAATATTTAATCAACATCTCATTCGGGGTGAATGAAGGTAATAGCAAAATAAAATGATGATAGCGGGAGCTATTCTATATGCCAATGATGGGATTGTTTTGTCATTCAGTGCTCAAACTGGATGTTTTGTTAATCGGTTGATTTAATTGGGTTATTATTTTTTATGACATTAAGTGCTATATATTTTAGCTATCTGTGCTGCGTAAAAGTTCCACAAGTATAATATTTTGTAATACCTAATCCTTATTCTGAAACAGTTTCGGAAATTTAGTAGCATTTTCTTTATGGCATATTACTTTCTTCGCGCTGACAATGAGATTCCGGCTGATTTTTTAAACATTCAGCCAGCAGTGGCAAATAAGACAGATAACGAGAGGGTAATAAAATGAAACTTCGAGTTCTTTCCCTGATGATCCCTGCGATGCTGATCGCAGGCCAGGCAGGTGCAGCAGAGGTCTATAACAAAGACGGCAACAAATTAGATCTTTTCGGTAAAGTCGACGGCTTACACTACTTCTCTGACGACAGCAGCAAGGATGGCGACCAGTCTTATATGCGTTTCGGCTTCAAAGGCGAAACTCAGGTTAGCGATCAAATCACCGGCTACGGCCAGTGGGAATACCAGGCGCAGCTGAACAACTCAGAATCGACAGGTTCTGCAGACGACTTTACGCGTGTGGGCTTTGCCGGTGTGCGCTTTGGCGACGCAGGCTCATTCGATTACGGTCGTAACTATGGCGTCGCTTACGATATCGGTTCATGGACCGACGTACTGCCTGAGTTCGGTGGTGATACCTACGGTGCGGACAACTTTATGTTCCAGCGCGGTAACGGTATGGCGACCTATCGTAACAGCAACTTCTTTGGTCTGGTTGAAGGCTGGAACTTCGCCGTACAGTACCAGGGTAAAAACAGCAGCGCCACCGAATCACCAAACGGCCGTGATGTCCTGGGTCAGAACGGTGACGGCTGGGGTATGTCCACCACTTATGATATTGGTTCCGGCTTCGGCATCGGTGCGGCAATGTTCTCTTCTGACCGTACTACCGAACAGAACAGCACCACGATTCTGGGCCACGGCGATAAAGCGACCGCTTACACCGGTGGTCTGAAATATGATGCCAACAATGTCTACCTGGCAGCGATGTACACCCGTTCTTACAACGCAACCCGCTTCGGCGACAGCGACAATGACGTTTATGGTTACGCTGATACCGCAGATAACTGGGAACTGGTTGCTCAGTACCAGTTCGACTTCGGTCTGCGTCCATCACTGGCCTTCGTCAGCTCTCGTGGCGATGTCCAGGGTTACGGCAAACAGAACCTGAAAAAATATATCGACGTCGGCACCACCTACTACTTCAACAAAAACCTGTCTACCTATGTTGATTACCAAATCAACATGCTGGATGACAGCCAGTTCACCCAGGATGCGGGCGTGAGCACTGATGATGTGGTTGGCGTGGGTCTGGTTTACCAGTTCTAAGCCTGAGCAGGGACGCGGTGACGCGTCCCTGTTGTTTTTCCTGCCTTAACCCCTTTGCAGTACCATTCCCTTCCCGTTTTTCCTTCACAGATTGAGTCAGACAAGTATGATTTTGCTGTGCCATGTTCCCCCGGTCATCCGTGGCGGTTACGATGGGCAATACTGCATGCGGAAAAGGCGTGTGGTATGAACCCGCCCTCCCCGGACAGGGAAGGGGGGAAGATGAGATTAACGATGGCGTTGGCGGGGAAGAGCGCGGCCGCGCGTTCCATTATAATGTCTGTAGCCTGCGTAGATGATCAGGCCTGTCAGAGCAACCAGCAGCAGGATATTTTGCATGCATGCCTCCTCTTTAGCGATGTTATGCACTGATTATTTGTATGAGATTGGCGTCTCCGAATGGCTATTCTGGTGATGAGAAGCAAAACGGTCAAGGGCGTTTTGTGCACTTTACAAATGCTTTAACTACGGAAGTGTCTGTTAACAATACGAAAGAAAAGGGAATATCGATGAAGGTTGCTGTGCGGTATAGCGGACTATTACTGGCATGTTTGATTGTCGCCGGCTGCGATCGGGCTGCGGCTCCGGCGGCAGAGCCGCTGGTGCTGGAAGGCAAAACCATGGGCACATTCTGGCGCGTCAGCCTGGCGGGTGTCGATAACGCACGTGCCGCCACGCTACAGCAGCGGATTCAGCAGCGGCTGGATGCCGACGATCGCGAGCTATCGACCTGGAAAAGCGATTCGGTATTATCGCGTTTCAACCAGTATCGCGGTGTTGATCCGCAAGCGGTCAGCGAAAATATGGCGGATATTGTCACCACATCGCTGCGTATTGGCAGAAAAACGGCGGGAGCGATGGATATTACCGTGGGTCCGCTGGTGAATCTGTGGGGCTTTGGGCCAGACAAGCAGCCAGTGAAGACGCCTGATCAGGCGCAGATTGATGCTGCGCGGGCACTGACCGGTTTGCAACATCTGAAAGTGATCCAGAATGGCACCGGGCAGTGGCTGCAGAAAGATCTGCCCGCGCTGTATGTGGATCTGTCGACTGTTGGCGAAGGTTTTGCCACCGATCATCTGGCGCGGCTGATGGAGCAGGAAGGGATCACGAATTATCTGGTTTCTGTTGGTGGGGCGGTGTTGACGCGCGGTAAAAACGCCGATAATCAGCCCTGGCGTGTGGCGATCCAGAAACCAACGGATCAGGAAAATGCGGTGCAGGCGGTGGTGGATCTGCAGGGGCATGGCATCAGTACCTCAGGCAGTTACCGCAACTACTATGAACTGGATGGCAAACGGATTTCCCATGTTATCGACCCGCATACCGGACGACCGATTGAACATAAACTGGTGTCCGCCACGGTGATTGCCACTACCGCGCTGGAGGCGGATGGCTGGGATACCGGGCTGATGGTACTGGGCACGGAAAAGGCGAAACAGCTGGCCATTGAGGAGAAACTGGCGGTGTATCTGATCACCAAAGAGGGTGACGGCTTCAGTAGCTGGATGTCGCCGCAGTTTAGCGCGTTTATTCACACCCCCTGATCGCAGGAGACGATAATGTTAGATCTGTTCGCTGAAGATGCACCCTGGGAAGAGCCGCTGGCAGAAGGCGCGGTGATCCTGCGCCGTCAGGTGCGTGAGCAGGCGGCAGATCTGCTGGCGTCGGTGCTGGATATCGCCGCGCAGAACCCGTTTGAGCACCGCATCACGCCGGGCGGTCATCGGATGTCGGTGGCGATGACCAACTGTGGCGAGCTGGGCTGGTCGACCAACTCACGGGGCTATCAGTACAGCGAGCGCGACGAGTTAAGCGGGCAACGCTGGCCCGCGATGCCGGAGAGTTTCCGTCAGCTGGCAACCGCGGCGGCAGCGCAGGCAGGATTTGCCGCGTTTCATCCCGATGCCTGCCTGATTAACCGCTATGAACCCGGCGCAAAGCTGAGTCTGCATCAGGATAAAGATGAGAAGGATTTACATCAGCCGATTGTATCTGTATCGCTGGGTTTACCGGCGATTTTCCAGTTTGGCGGTTTTGAGCGCGGCGACGCCACGCAACGTGTGCTGCTGGAGCATGGCGATGTCGTGGTGTGGGGTGGCCCGTCGCGCCTGCGTTTCCACGGCATTCTGCCGCTGAAAGCGGGCGTGCATCCGCTGGCGGGTGCGTATCGCTACAACATTACCTTTCGCCGTGCGCTCTGAGACGGCAAAATCGTTACCTGAATAAGAATTATTATTGCTATCGAATCGCTTCCCTTTAAACTGCTGGCAGCTTTTATTATAACGGGAAGTAGTTATGGAGTTGCTGTACGTCGTTTATAAGCAGTACCGCTGGCTTTTTACTATGGTGATGATTCTCACCCTGCTCAGTGCCGTATTGGGGATCGGTCTGATTGCCTTTATCAACCGCGAACTGATTGTCAATATTGGCGCGCCGTTAGAGGTACTGCCTAAATTCCTTGGCCTGATGGTGTTGCTGATGGGCGTAACCTTTGCGGCGCAGCTGGCGCTGACGCAACTGGGGCACCACTTTATTTACCGCCTGCGCGGTGAATTTATCAAACGACTCCTTGATACCCGCATCGAACGCATTGAACAGATTGGCAACGCGCCACTGCTGCCGGCGCTCACCAGTGATGTTCGCAATATCACACTCGCTTTTGTGCGTCTGCCGGAACTGATCCAGGGGATTATTATCACCATTGGCTGCGCCGGTTATCTGGCATGGCTGTCGCCGAAAATGATGATTGTCACCAGCATCTGGGTCGCAGTAACGGTGATGGGTGGCGGCTGGCTGGTGGCGCGCGTCTACAGCCATCTGGCGACGCTGCGTGAAACCGAAGATCGCCTGTATAAAGATTACCAGACGGTGATTGATGGCCGTAAAGAGCTGGCGCTGAACCGCGATCACGCACGTCAGATCTATGAAGATGTTTACCAGCAGGATGCGCAGACGTATCGCCACCATATTGTGCGCGCCGATACCTTCCACCTTAGCGCGGTAAACTGGTCGAATATTATGATGCTTGGCGCGATTGGCCTGGCATTCTTCCTCGCCAATACCCTCGGCTGGGCTGATACTGCCGTTGCGGCGACCTATTCACTGACGCTGCTGTTCTTACGAACGCCGCTGCTGCAGGCGGTGGGCGCACTGCCAGTGCTGCTGAGCGCGCAGGTCGCGTTTAACAAACTGAGCGCGTTTAAACTGACCGATTATCAGGAAGGTTTTAAAGCGTTACCGGCATCGAAAAACTGGCAGACGCTGGAAGTGCGTGATGTGGTCTTCCACTACGGTGATGGCGGTTTTGCCGTGGGGCCGATTAACCTGACGCTGAAACGCGGCGAACTGGTGTTCCTGATTGGCGGCAACGGCAGCGGAAAATCCACGCTGGCGATGCTGCTGACGGGTCTGTATCAGCCGGTATCGGGTACGCTGCTGCTGGACGGTGAAGAGATTGATATCAGTCGTCTTGAAGAGTACCGCAAGCTGTTCTCTGCCGTCTTTACCGATGTGCACCTGTTTGACCGTCTGATTGGCCGCGAAGGTGAAGCCGCTGATCCGGCACTGGTGCAGCAGTGGCTGGAGCGGCTGAAAATGCATAACAAGCTGCAGCTGGAAGGGAACAAAGTGCTCAATCTGCAGCTGTCGAAAGGGCAGAGCAAGCGTCTGGCGCTGCTGCTGGCGACGGCGGAACAGCGCGACATTCTGCTGCTCGACGAATGGGCGGCAGATCAGGACCCGCATTTCCGTCGTATTTTCTATCGCGAGCTGCTGCCGTGGCTGCAGGGAATGGGCAAAACGGTGTTTGCCATCAGCCATGATGACCACTACTTTATCCATGCTGACCGTTTGCTGGAAATGCGTGAAGGGCAGCTGAGTGAACTGACGGGCCTGGAGCGTGAACAGGCCACGCTGGACGCGGTAAAACGTACGGATACCGCGCATTAATCGGTCACGCCGCCCCTGACAGGGCGGCGTATCAGGTAAGGAAACGCGATGAATATCCCTATGCTCACTTCTGCCGCCCTTGTTGGCGCCCTCACTGCCGCACTGCTGCTGTGGCTATGCAAAAAGAAGAAGATCGAACGCTGGCTGGCACTGGGATTGTTTATCGCGGTGCAGCTGATCTGGAGCCAGGTCTACGGCGTGCTGTCGCAGGAGCGGCTGCGTGATGACCCTGAACGGGTGCAGCAGCTGGTGCGCAAAGAGTTTGATAAGATCCCATTGATGGTCACCCTGCAGCAGAAAGATCCGGTTGCCCGCGATGCAATGGAGAATACTGCGCGCGAAGCGATAGAGCAGGGACTGACGACCCAGCAGGCGATCGATCAAATCCAGGTGGCGATGGCAGAGGTGATTGGCAAACGCACGCGTTTTGCGCCGGATGATGATATTAATCAGTTTATGACCGTCACACTGCAGCAGATGCAGGATTTGCAGGCGAAAGGCGACAGTCTGTGCTTTAAGTTGCTGTTTCCGCAGGCGGGTGGCGGCATTGACCCCAGCAGGTATAACCCGCCCGAACTTATTCAGACACGTATGACGACCGATAACCAGCTGGTGCTGGCCTCTTACGAACATCCGCAAAGCAACAGTGCGGAAGAGGATCTGCAGGCCAGCCTGCAGGTGCAGCGGATTCTGCAGCAGCTGGGGCAGAAATATGGTGATGATCTGAAAATGCTGGTGCCGCCGCAGCGGAATGACGTTGATCATAAGCGGGTATGTCAGATTGCGACAGATTTCTATCAGCAGATTCTGGCGCTGCCGCCGGTGCAGTCGGCGCAGATTTTACGCGTGGTGCTGGCTGCGCCATAACACGCGGAACTGTGCAATTCCTGCATATCCAGCGCAGATATTGTTGTTAGTCAACGGCATAGAGACGCGGTAATCTTTCCTCAGACCCGGGCTGCACCGCCTGTTGTCTTTCCTCAACTTTTCTGTCGTCTTGTCAAATATTGATACCGGTTTGCCACTGTTGGTAAACCGGTTTTTTGCTGCTACTGGCGGGTTGCTGCTGCGGGTGGCGTGGCGCTGAATAATGTAAACAGCGTCGCGATTTCCGTATCCCATGGCAGGTTTTGCTGGCGGATAATCAGATGCAGAGCCGTCGCGCGCCTGACGCCATGGCTCAGTGGCAACACTTTCAGCTCCCCACGTCGCAACAGCGGTGTAATACGTTCCTCCGGCAGCCAGCCGTAACCCACGCCATGCACCACCGCTTCGGTTGCCGCCTCAATGGTGGTAAAGGTCCAGCTCTCCGCCAGTGCGCCAGGCGTCGGTATCGCCGGTTGCTGGCGATCGACAATCTTGATCAGTGGATAAAGACTCAGCTGTGCGCTGCCGAGCGGTGCGGGCAGGGTATGCAGCGGGTGTTGCGGATGTGCCACCGCAACAAAATCGATATTCATCAGCCACTGGCCGTTACCCTGCGGGTCCTGGTTGCGGGTCAGTACCAGCAGGTCTGCAGGGCGTTCCGCCAGCCGCGCCGGACTCTCGCTGTTCAGCACTTCCGCCAGATGCACCTGCGTCAGCGGATGCTGTTGCTGGAACTGGCGCAGAATGGCAAACAGCCGGTCGCGGGGAAAAATACTGTCAACCACCAGGTCGATGCGCGCCCGCTGGCCGGTTTTCAGCGCTGCTGCCCGCTGCTCAATGGTCAGAAAATCACGCAATAACGGACGCATCTGCGCCAGTAACAGTTCGCCTTCCTGAGTCAGTACCGCGCGTCGTCCTTCCGGGCGCAGCAGCTCAATGCCGAGGCGTTGTTGCAGTAAGCCCACGTTGTAACTGACCGATGACTGGCTGCGATTGCTGGCTTCGGCGGCAAGGGCAAAGCTGCCGAGATCGACCACGCTTTGCAGCAGCGCCCACTGCTCAAGGGTACTTTTCGGTAACATAATTCATCTGATTTTTAGATAGGTTAGCGGGAAAATCAGCGTTATTTATCGAATAAGTAACGCAGTAAACTGACTGTATCAAAAAAAGAGGAAGATACAATGAGTCAGTTTGATAAACATGATCTGAGCGGCTTTACCGGCAAACATCTGGTGTATACCTATGATAATGGCTGGAATTATGAGATTTATGTGAAAAATGCTTCCACCCTCGATTATCGCATTCACAGCGGTATTGTTGGCAATCGCTGGGTGAAAGATCAGCAGGCGTATATCGTTCGTGTTGCCAGTGAAGTGTATAAAATTTCCTGGACCGAGCCGACGGGGACGGATGTCAGCCTGATAGTGAATCTGGAGGATAAGGTGTTCCACGGCACCATCTTCTTCCCGCGCTGGGTGATCAATAATCCGGAAAAAACCGTCTGTTTCCAGAATGAGCATATTGCGCAGATGGAAGCGTACCGCACGGCTGGCCCGGCGTATCCGACAGAAGTGATTGACGAATTCGCGACCATCACCTTTGTACGGGATTGCGGTGAAAATAATGAGTCAGTGATTAACTGCCCGGCAAGTGAGTTACCGAAAGATTTTCCGGCAAATCTGAAGTAAAACCGCGCTGTGGGTGATTTCGTGCCTGCACCGGTAGCACGGGCCGATCGGAAAGTCGCTGTTCGTCATCCTGACCGCTCGGCCCGCACCGTCCATGGCGCGGGACGCTTTCCTCTTCGGCCCGTGCTACCGATGCGTTAAGCGCTGGTGTCGCTGATGGTGTCAGCCCCGGCAAAGGGAATACCCTGATGTTCGCACAAACTCAAAGCACACTCGCCAGAAAACGCTTAGTCCGCGGGTGCTGTGGCTGATTCAGCACCTGCTGCGCCCGTCCCTGTTCGACAATCCTGCCATCGACCATAAACACCACCCGATCCGCCACTTCACGGGCAAAACCAATCTCATGCGTCACCACCACCATGGTGGTGCCAGAACGTGCCAGTTTCTTGATCACATCCAGCACTTCACCAACCAGTTCCGGGTCCAGTGCCGAGGTCGGTTCGTCAAATAACATCACGCGCGGATTCAGCGCCAGCGCGCGGGCAATCGCGATACGCTGTTGCTGGCCGCCAGACAGATGGCGTGGCCAGGCGTTGGCTTTGTCGCGCAGCCCGACGGTGTCCAGCAGCTGATACGCCAGCTCAATCGCCTGCGTGCGGGTCTGTTTTTTGTGCACAACTGGCGCTTCAGTAATATTTTCCAGCACCGTCAGATGCGGAAACAGATTGAAGTTCTGAAACACGTAGCCCACTTCGGTGCGCTGGCGCAGAATCGCTTTCTCTTTCAGTTCGTACAGGCGATCGCCTTTGCGCTGGTAGCCGATATAGTCGCCATCGATCTGAATAAAGCCCTCATCGACGCGTTCCAGGTGATTAATGGTGCGCAGCAATGTGGATTTTCCTGAACCTGACGGGCCGAGGATCACCGTGACAGAACCCGGTTCCAGTTCCAGCGATACGTCGTCCAGCGCTTTATGCTTGCCGAAACTTTTACTGACCTGCGTAATAGATATCTGCCCGCGTAGCGGATTTTTCGCGTAATCAATGGCTTCTGACATGGCTGACTCCCTGAGAGACGGTGCGTGATTGCAGACGCTGGCGGATTTGATGCCAGAATGGCGGTCGTGGTGAACGGGTTGCGCTGCGCGCCAGCCAGCGTTCGACATAGTGCTGAATCACTGACAGCACGGTAGTGACAATCAGATACCACACCGCACCAACCATCAGCAGCGGGATCACCTGCTGGGTGCGGTTGTAGATCATCTGAATGGTGTAAAACAGTTCCGGCATTGCCAGCACGTATACCATCGCCGTGCCCTTCGCCAGACTGATCACTTCATTAAAACCGGTGGGGATAATCGCGCGCAGCGCCTGCGGCAGAATAATACGCAGCGTGCGCCGGCGTGCGGGTAAGCCGAGCGCCATCGCCGCTTCGAATTGCCCTTCGTCGACGCCGAGAATACCGCCGCGGATAATTTCAGCGGTATAGGCTGCCTGTACCAGCGTCAGGCCAATCACCGCGGTGGGAAATTGTCCAAGCACATCAATAGTCTGATAGCTGGCGAACACCAGTGGCGTAAACGGGATGCCGAGTGACAGGGTGTCGTACAGATAAGAGAAGTTATACAGAATAATCAGTACCACGATCAGCGGCAGTGAACGGAACAGCCAGATATAGCCCCAGGCCAGCCCGGAGAGCAGCCAGGAAGGGGAGAGGCGCGCCAGTGCCAGCAAGCCGCCGAGAATAATGCTGAACAGGGTGCCAAGCAGTGTCAGCAGCAGGGTTTGTGTCAGCCCGCTGAGGATCACCGGGTCAAAGAACCAGCGGGCGAACACTGCCCATTCCCAGCGCGGGTTAAAGGCGACAGACTGCACCACTGCGGCAAGGATAAACAGCGCCAGCAGCGCGCCAGGCTGACGCAGCGGATAGCGTGCGGGCACCACGCGTAAGGTTGTGGTCGGTTTCATTTCTGCGTCCTTAGCTGGCCTGAGCGGTGGCCGTTATACCGATGGTTTTGGTAAAGCGCAGGCGACCATCATGCGGTGGCTGGCTGTAACTTTCCGGATCGCGGTTGATATCAAACAACGGCTGGTAACCGTGAGCCAGATAGAGCCGTACGGCACCCGCCTGGCGGAAACCGGTGGTGAGAAACAGCTTGTGATAACCGGCGCGTAATGCACGCCGTTCCAGCTCTTCCAGCACGGTCAGCGCCAGTCCCTGCCGCCGCAAATCGCTGCGTGTCCAGATGCGCTTCAGCTCGGCGGTTTCGGCGTCAAATGCTTTATACGCACCCATCGCGATAATCTCGCCATCACGCTCGAGCACAATAAACAGCCCGTGTGGCGGCAGATACCACTCCGTCAGCTCTTCCTCACGGTGACGGGCAAAATAGTCGCCATACAGCGCGCTATATTCAACAAATAAACCGGTAAGAATTGGCTGCAGCTCAGCTGCATCGGGTGAGACTTCGCGAAATTGCGTCTGGCTCATCATTGCCCCCTGTGACTTAGTCGCCCAGTCCTGGCGGATTGATTTCAGAACGATCCAGTCGTTCCACGCCTTCGCCCCAGCGGTTGAGGACTTTGTCGTATTCGCCACTCTTAATCAGGCCGTTGAGGGCAATATTGACCGGTTCCACCAGGCCATTACCTTTCTTCAGCGTCACCGCGATATGCGCCGCTTTCGGCCAGCCACCGTCCACACTGCCAACCAGTTTGGTTTTACCGGTCAGGGCCGCTTTCCATGCGCCAATGACGTTGGGGCCAAAGTAGGCGTCAGCGCGCCCGGACTGCAATGCCAGCGTTTGAGCGGCGTCATCTTTGGTATAAATCGGCGTGAAAGGCTTCAGACCTTTTGCCTGATTCTCTTTATCCCAGGCGAGCAGAATGGCTTCCTGATTGGTGCCGGAGCCAACAATAATGCGCAGTCCGGCAATATCAGCGGCTTTGTCAATCGACTGAATATTGCTGGTGGATTTGACGTAGAAGCCCAGGGAATCTTTGCGATAAGTGGCGAAATCGAATTTCTCTTTGCGCTCTCTGGTGACCGTGACATTACTGATGGCGGCGTCATATTTGCCTGAGGCGACGCCCAACGGCCAGTCTTCCCATGACGTAGAGACAATATTCAGCTGCAGGCCGAGGCTGTCGGCCACTAAGCGGGCGATATCGGCTTCGCTGCCCAGCACGGTTTTATTGTCATCAGAGAACAGCGTCAGAGGGGGATTATTGAGACCGGCAATCGCAACGGTAAATTTGCCCGGGACCGCAAAGCGGTGTCCGGCGGGTAATTTAGCGATAGCATCCGGGTTTTTCGGCGCGTTGATCGGCGTTTTGTTCGCTTCCACGCTGATCCCCTGACCATTAACTTTTACCTCTTCAGCCAGGCTTATCCCGCTGAACAATAAACTGGAAAGCAGTGCGACAGTAAATAGGGGTGTTTTCTTCATGGACTATTCTCTTATTATTTTTACAGTGTTTTTAACAGGTGAATAACACTATTCCCGAGAGCCATGTCCGAGTAAAACAACAAAAATGAAAATTCTCTGCCGTATTGTTCAAATGCAAATCCGCGCGGGATGACTATTACCAGGTAATGAATTTGCATGCCACAAATTGGCATTTGTCGCGGGTGAGAGGGCAGGCTTTAATAGAAACTCACTGACTGAGGAGAGTGATGATGAAAGGCTTATGGCTGCATTTTACGCGGATATTTCATGTTCCCTCAGGGATTGCAACCCTTGACAGTTGTCGGGTTATTGAGGCAATGATGCCGATGGTCGAGCTGTATGGTGTTGATATCCATCATTTACCCACCCAGCGCGACGATATTACGCGGAACTGATCCTGTTTCATTCCGGTTGCCTGGCAGCAATCGGGTTTGTACCGAACTATTTCAGGCGACGGCAGGCTGGGAATCATCAACAATATAGGTGGTGATCTCGTCCTGCTGTTGCCGGAAATAGCCCGCAAACTGCCGCCCTGCGGAAAATTCTGCTCTAAAATCCCGTGTCAGTTTCAGGCTGGCGCGGCCATTTTCCTGATCCAGCATCACCACCTCCGCACTGTGGAAATCCATAAACTGACGTAAGGCCGGGTAGAGTGCTTTATACAGACTCTCTTTTAATGAAAATGCCAGCGTGACGCCCAGAGCCAGTGAGATATCACTGTGCTGCAGCCACTGCCGTTCGCGCGCAGTGATGATCACTTCACTTAATTCAGCGGCGCGCTCGCGGCTCATCAGCTGCTCAGTATCAATGCCTATCCAGCGTTGTGGCCGGGCTGCGGCGGTGAGCAGCACTGCGCGTTGCTCACTGTGTGACAGCGAACCACAGATACCCGCAGGCCAGATGGGCGCACGCTGGTGATCGTTCAGCAACAGAAAATCGGCAATCCCGGCAGACGCCAGCGCAGTGCGCGCGGCATAGCGGCTGGCGAGATATTCAGCACGGCGTTTCCTGACCGCCTGTTGCAGGTGCGCAGGGAAAGGGCATTCCAGCAGGGAAAACAGTGCATCATCATAATGCTGTGGCGCAAAGCGGATCTCGGTCAGATTAAGCCACGGAAAATCCGCCAGGCTGTTTTGTTGCAGCGAGAGAATAAAAGGCGTTGGTATTAAGGGAGTATGAGACATAAGCCTGAGCCGTCAGCGACAGATAGCTCAAATTAAAGCAGCAATTCTCTGTGGATTCAATTTGTTATCTGTAAGGTTCGGTGGAGTGCTGTGTCAGGGGGAAGGCGAATGATGATTTTATCCGTCATCAGGCAAATTATCCGGGCAGATAACAACGATCTGCCCGGACAGGAAACGGTGTTAACTCAGCAATGCTTTTATTGCCCGTTAATCATTAGGTGGAATAGCTAAACCTTTCAGGGAAACAATAAAATGATTTCTGCCTCTGCTGATTTTGGCGCCTTTTTCACACCAGCGGCTGGCAAGGCGGAAGAAGTCATCACTGCCGATATCGTAAGCCAGTTCGACTTTATTTATACCGGAATGTAATAATTCCTCAGCGTCTTTGTCATTTTTTGCTTTGATAATAACCATAATTGATGGTTCCGATTGAGCAATTTTTTTGTGACAACAGAATAAGAGAATTATATGACATTTTTGTTGCAGCCAGATGAAATCAGACAAAAGCCAGCATAAATTGAGATATATCGCACATTTTTTGCGGAAATATCTTGCAGTATGCAATCTTGTCCAGATTTTTTCGCTTTAATTTCAATGACACAGCGCGCAAGCAGGATCGTTGCTTCCCTGAGCGGCTCACCCGTTACCACCATCGCTGCCGCGGAGCAGGAGTGCCTGTAATCGCCTGCTACCCGCCCTGAGTGGACTCCCGCTCGATTAGCGAAAACCCGATATCCAGCACCGGTTGCTCGATGGTTTTGCCGGCTATCTTATCGGCCAGCATCGCCGCGGCCTGCTGGCCGATACGCCAGCGGTCGACGCTGACAGTAGTGATGGCCGGTTTATTAAAGGCGGCAAAGTTGAGATCGCCAAAACCCATTACCGCCAGATCGCCCGGCACCTGCAGTCCCTGACTCTCCGCTTCCATAATCGCCCCCTGCGCCAGCGTATCGGAGCTGCAGACGATAATATCGGGCCGCACTGCCTGCGCCAGCAGTTGCTTCATCCCTTCGCGACCGGAAGACAACATCGCCGGTAACGGTACGGTGGCTTCACTGATGGCAATGGCGGGGTGCTGATGCAGTACCTCCAGCACACCCTGCTTGCGTCGCGCCGCACGGTTATCGCCTGCCCACAGTAATCCGGCATGGGCATAACCTTTTTTCACCACATAATGGCCAATCGCTTCACCAATTTTTTCGTGGGAGAAGCCGACCAGCATATCCAGCGGGGTAGGGGTTAAATCCCAGATTTCGATAGCGGGGATATCGGCATTAATAATGATTTTTTTCAGCTCTGCCGAATGGTGGATACCGGTCAGCACAATGCCATCGGGCCGGCGTGACAGGATAGTCGCCACAATATCGGTTTCCGATTCATGGGTATAACCGGCGACACACAGCAAAATGTGGTAACCACGCAGCGCCAGTTCATCGCTCAGCGCCTGAATGGTGTCGATAAACATGCTGTTGTTAATCTGCGGTACAGCAACGGCGATCAGCCTGCTGCGTTTTGATGCCAGGCTCCCGGCCAGCATGTTGGGGATATAGCCGGTGGCACGCACCGCTTCCAGCACCCGGGAAACAGTGGCGGGACGCACAATCCCTGGGTTGTTAAGCGCCCGGCTGACGGTCATTGGCGACAGCCCGGCGGCGCGTGCCACATCCTCTAAAGTAGGGGCACGGGTAACGGTTTTTTCTCTTTTCAACACTGCGATGCCTTAGTGATTGATATCCCTGTAGTCTGGCGGTGTTTTGCGTTGCTGTAAATGGCTGAAAATGATTGCGCAAACATTATGGTTATTACCAGGGCATTTGTTGAAAGTGACGGTCTGATACCTGGGTTAACGCCAGAATTTCACCTGAAAGATGTGATCTCCGGAACAAAAAGCATGCTGGAGTGTGGCGTTGCTGCTGGCGTGATTTTATAAATGTTAGCGCAATCATTTTAAACCTACGGAGAACAGAGCATGACAATCAGTGCCAATTCAGATGCCGTAAGCTACGCCAGTGCAGGCAACAGCAAAACGGCTGCCGAAACAGGTGACCGTATTGAGTGGGTTAAGGTATCGCTGGCGTTTTTACCGCTGGCGACACCTGTCAGCGACGCCAAAGTGTTGACCGGGCGCCAGAAACCCCTGACCGAAGTGGCGATTATTTTCGCCGAAATCCGCACCCGCGACGGTTTTGAAGGGGTGGGCTTTAGCTACTCCAAGCGTGCTGGCGGGCAGGGCATTTACGCCCATGCGAAAGAGATCGCCGATAATCTGCTGGGTGAAGATCCGAATGATATCGACAAAATTTATACCAAACTGCTATGGGCCGGCGCATCGGTCGGCCGCAGCGGGATGGCGGTACAGGCGATTTCACCGATTGATATCGCGCTGTGGGATATGAAGGCAAAACGTGCCGGCCTGCCACTGGCAAAACTGTTTGGCGCACACCGCGATTCAGTACAGTGCTATAACACCTCCGGTGGTTTCCTGCATACACCGCTGGACCAGGTGCTGAAAAACGTGGCGATTTCGCGTGAAAGCGGCATTGGCGGCATCAAAATCAAAGTAGGCCAGCCGAATTGCGCGGAAGATCTGCGTCGTCTGACCGCGGTGCGTAAAGAATTAGGCGATGACTTTCCGCTGATGGTCGATGCTAACCAGCAATGGGATCGTGAAACGGCGATTCGCATGGGCCGCAAAATGGAGGCGTTCAATCTGGTGTGGATTGAAGAGCCACTGGATGCGTACGACGTGGAAGGGCACGCGGCACTGACTGCGGCGCTCGATACGCCGATTGCGACCGGTGAGATGCTGACCAGCTTCCGCGAGCACGAGCAACTGATCCTTGGTAACGCCAGTGACTTTGTGCAGCCTGATGCGCCACGCGTTGGCGGGATTACACCTTTCCTGAAAATTATGGATCTGGCGGCAAAACATGGCCGTAAACTGGCGCCGCACTTCGCGATGGAAGTGCATCTGCATCTGTCCGCGGCTTATCCGCTTGAACCGTGGCTGGAGCATTTCGAATGGCTGAATCCGCTGTTCAATGAACAGCTGCAGCTGCGTGATGGCCGGATGTGGATTTCAGATCGCCACGGCCTGGGCTTTACCATCAGTGAACAGGCGCGCAAGTGGACTGTGCTGACCAGTGAGTTTGGTAAACGGCCATAACGAATGAACAATAAAAAAGCCCCGTCAGGGGCTTTCAATAAAACAGTTTATGCACAACGGTGAGGATGGTGGCAATGGCGGCAATCATGCCACTCGCCACGACCACAGGGTACCAGAACGTTTCTTTGGTAATTTTCCCCGACTCACTCAGTAGCTTATATATCTCGGCGTTAATTTTTTCCCGTATCGCTTTGTCCATATCTTCGTCTTTCATCGCCAGTTCTTCCTTGTTCGGGCTGCGAACCCTTCGCCGCCCCCTGTGAGCCAGATGGTGACGTTTTCTTCGTTACTGGTCAATAAGCGAACAGCTAATGATGGGCACTTTTGCGCGTTGTCTCGCCTGCTCAGGCGCGGGTTTCACCCTAATTTCACCACTGTAAAATTCAGGGAGTAAAAAACCAGCCACAACGGACTGGTTTCTGAGAGATTTTTGGTCGGCACGAGAGGATTTGAACCTCCGACCCCGGACACCCCATGACCGTGCGCTACCAGGCTGCGCTACGTGCCGATACAGTGCGATCATACTACCCTGTATAGTCCTGATTGCAAGTCAACGTTCACTTAACTGCTTTATAAATAATCAGTTAGCAATGAATCTTTTTTCTTCCGTCAGTACCTGCAACAGCAGCGCCAGCTGCGGTTTATGGTCTTTCAGCGGCTTGCCATGATAATCATAGGCCTGATAGCTGCCGCTGTTATCAAGGATCAGTGTGGTCTGCGGTGTGGTGATCACCAGCTGACGATCTTCGCTGCTGGCAACCCAGTTATGGCGGCGCTGAGCGGCAAACAGATCCTCACCCTGCGAGTATTCACCCGGGGCAGTGCTGACATGCAACAGACGCTGCATCAGCGTGTTCATCACATCCTGATGGTCAGTCAGTTTATCAATCTGCTGCGCTGGCGTATTCGGCCAGTGAACCACCAGTGGCACCTGCAACAGCGCACGATTGCCGGGGTTATCACTGTTGCTGTCAAGCGGCACACCACGCTGGGCAGTAATCACTACCACTGTGCTGTCGAGCAGACCTTTTTCCTGCAGACGCGTCAGCACCTGCTCAATCTGCTGGTCAACGCGTGCCGCATTACGCGGATAGCGGCGGCTGATGTCCTGCGCATTGTCCGTCTCATCACCCAGCACATCATACGAGAGATAAGAGAACCACGGCGTGCTGCGCCCTTGCTGATCGTCCAGCCAGTTAAGCCACTGCGTTGTGGTCTGCGCATTGGATTGCGCTTCGGCAGCGGGCAGGGAGAAGTCCGCCAGCAACGCCTGACGATACAGCGGCGAGCTGAAGCCATCAGCGGCAAACAGACCAAACTGGTAACCCTGCTTACTTAACGCATTAATCAGCGCCGAAGGAATACGTGATGACAATACACCGTCCATATAACCAGGTGAGATACCATAAAACAGACCAAACAGCCCGGTATTGGCGGAGTTGCCTGAACTGTAGTGCTGTGTGAACAGCACGTTTTGCTGAGCGAACTGATTCAGGTTCGGCAGTGTTTTCGCCATGGTCGCGGCATTCAGGCCATCGACAGTAATCACCAGTAAATTATGATGTGTGCTGCTGTCACGGAAGGTGATATCGCTTAGCGGATAGGCGACAGAAAGTGCCTCCGGATTACCCTGCTGCACCAGACGACGCTGATACTCCTGCGCATCAAGCAGACCATGTTTCTCAAGGAAACGGCGTGCGGTCATTGGATAAGAGAGCGGCAGATTCGAGCGCTGCATGGTGATCGGGCGATAGAAATTGGCATCCGCCAAGATATACATCAGATGGCTGGTAAAGAACGCGGTGATAAACAGCGCCGCCAGCGGTTTACCGAAACTGCGCCGGTTAAGACTGCGCAGCTTCTGCCAGCTCCAGGTGGCGAACAGCATCTCCACCAGCAAAATCGCGGGAACGCTGATAAACATCAGCTGCCAGTCGCGCGCCATTTCACTCTGGTCGGGGTTCACCACCAGCTCCCATACCACCGGGTTCAGGTGTAAGTGGAAGCGACTGAATACCGCACTGTCGACCAGCAGCAGCGTCATCCCGGCAGTGGCGACAATCGCTGACAAAAATCTCATCAGCCGCTGCGACATGACAATAAACGTCAGCGGGAACAGGATCAGCAGATAGACGGCAAACACCAGGAAACTGAAGTGGCCAATCCAGCTGGTAAAGGCATAAATACGCCCCGCCAGCGAAGAGGGCCAGTCGGCGAGCAGCAGGAAGCGGCTGCCGAGGAGAAAGGCAAAAATAATATTAAACAGCGCGAACCAGTGCCCCCAGCTAACCATCTGGGAGACTTTTTCACGGTAGCGCTGCCGGTTGTTTACCATAATCGGGTCAGGATCATCTCATTAATGGGCTTTGTCTTCGCGCACGGAAGCCTGTAAGGCATCAGCGAAAGATCGAGCCAGATTGCGGCGCTGGGCTGGCGCCACGCTGGTATTGATTAAGTTGGTCACCATGTTTCCCAGTACCATCAGGGAAAGATCGGTAGGTGCCTGGTCTTTTTCCAGCACGCTGACCAGTTCTGCGAGGAGCTTCTCCACGCGTTCGTCACTATAACGGGATGATTGTGGCATAAAGTCGATATATTCAGGTATTAAAGGGCGCTATCTTAGCGTATCGCCGCGCTTTTTTCTGCACTTTTATCGTCAGCGCCATGTTAATGCATACGGCTGTTGATTGCGGCGGCGTGCAGTGATTGAATACGCGCCTGAGTCATTAAGGAGAGTCTACCATGAGTCTGGATATCGACCAGATTGCCCTTCACCAGCTGATTAAACGCGACGAACAGACGCTGGAGCTGGTACTGCGTTCATCTTTGCTGCCGGCCAATGCTACGGTGGAAGCGATGATGGAAGAGTTACACCGCGTCTACAGCGCTAAAAGCAAGGCTTATGGCCTGTTCAATGAAGAGAGCGAGCTGGCCGAGGCGCTGCGCAACTGCCGTAAAGGGGAGGATGATTTCCTTGCCTTTAGCCGCGCGGCAACCGGACGCCTGCGTGATGAGCTGGCGAAATACCCGTTCGCCGAAGGCGGCGTGGTGCTGTTTTGCCACTATCGCTACCTGGCGGTGGAGTATTTGCTGGTGGCGGTGCTGAGCAGCCAGAGCAGTATGCGTGTGAATGAGGAGCTGGATATCAGCTCTACCCATTATCTTGATATCAATCATGCTGATATCGTCGCGCGTATCGATCTCACCGAGTGGGAAACGAACCCGGAATCCACCCGCTATCTGACTTTCCTGCGCGGCCGTGTCGGACGCAAAGTGGCGGACTTCTTTATGGATTTCCTCGGCGCCAGCGTGGGCCTGGATACCAAAGCGCAAAACCGCGGCCTGCTGCAGGCGGTGGATGACTACTGCGACGAATCCCTGCTGGATAAAAACGAGCGCCAGAGCTATCGCCAGCAGGTTTATACCTATTGCAACGAGCAGCTGCAGGCAGGCGAGGAGATTGCGCTGGAAGATCTCTCCAACGAACTGCCGCCGCTGGGCGAAAAGAGCTTCCAGGCCTTTACCCAGGAGCAGGGCTATGAACTGGAAGAGAGCTTCCCGGCCGATCGTGGCACGCTGCGTCAGTTGACTAAATTTGCCGGCAGCGGCGGTGGTTTAACGCTGAACTTTGACGCGATGCTGCTCGGCGAACGTATTTTCTGGGACCCGACGACGGATACCCTGACGATTAAAGGCACGCCGCCAAACCTGCGTGACCAGTTGCAGCGCCGTACGAGTGGTAAATAACGAAACACCAGGCATACTCAAGGCTCAAGGCTCAAGGCTCAAGGCTCAAGGCTCAAGGCTCAAGGCTCAAGGCACCTGAAACCGTGCAGCAACGCTAAGCTTCAAAGCGAAGGGAACACGGTCAGCGGAGGAAAGCGTCTCGCGCCATGGACGGCGTGGGCCGAGCGGCCACGGATGGCGAACAGCGACTTTCCGTAGCTGACCGTTTTCCCTGAGCAGTCACCCGAACCAAAAGCGCCCCTGCCAAAGCAGTCACCGGACCAAAAGCCCAAAAAAAAACGCCGCATTACGCGGCGTTTTTTCTTCAACTCATCCGGCGATTAAGCGCGAACGAAGTCGATGTGGTGCAGTTTTGGCTTGAACGGGTGACGCTGAACAGCCTGAACTTTAACCTTGGTTTCTTTACCATCAACAACCAGAGTCAGCACTTCGCTGTAGAACTCAGGCTTAACCTGCATGTTCATCACGATGTCGTGGTCCAGTTCGATGGAAACAGCTGCTTCCTTGCCACCGTAAACGATAGCCGGGAATTTGTTAGCTGTACGCAGGCGGCGGCTCGCACCCTTACCCTGCTCTTTACGTACTTCTGCATTGATAGTGAACATTATTAATTCTCTTCAAAATGATCCTGCTACAGGCGACCCAGCAACAGGTTGGATTGTTCTGCTTCTGCTTACACAAAAGCGGGCGGCATTATAGCGATGTTTGACCGCAGGGGCAAATACTAACGCCGTCAGCGCAACTCATTGGCACGGCGGAAACGGCCCTGATAATCAAAAACCTTTTCGCGTACCTGCCAGAACTGACGCTGCTGACGGGCGACAACAAAATCGGGATGACGTAACAACGGCTGCAATGCCACGACATCGGCGGCCGTTTGCCAGCCCAGTGGTACGCCGGGCGCACGCTGGTGCGGGCGCATAAACAGCTGCTCAAAGGCTTTGCGTTGTGCCGGGGTTTGCAGACGAAAACGCTCGCTGACACTGGTACCATCTTCATCAAAATAACTGGCCTTCAGCCATTCACCTTTCTCATCGCGCCCGTGAGTCAGTTCCATACCACCACAGCGCAGCACCAGCGCATCTTTCAGCTTCAGCGCCGCTTTCAGCATATCGTCGGGATCAACCAGCACCGCATCGCACTCATGACAGCGGCGGGCAGCAATATCATTTTCCGCATTGCAGTGCGGGCAATGTTTAAAGCGAAAGCGGAAATCACACTGCTCGCGTTCACCCTCATCATCTTCCAGCACCCCCTGGCAGCGGCGGCCAAAGTGCTCAATAAGGGTGCCATCAGCGGTGGTTTTGCCCCAGAACGTATTGGCAAAGCCGCAGGCAGGGCAGAACACCTGCACCGGTTGGTTATCGCTTTTGCCTTTTGGTGCGCCGACTTCCGGGGTATAGAGGTCATGCGGATTACCGGCGTAGTCAAGGATCAGACAGTCGCTTTTGCCTTCGCACAGACGCAGACCACGGCCGACAATTTGCTGATACAGGCTGACGGATTCGGTGGGGCGCAGAATGGCAATCAGGTCAACATGGGGGGCATCAAAACCGGTGGTCAGTACTGCGACATTGACCAGATAGAGTAACTGCTGCTGTTTAAACGCCTGAATCACCGCATCACGCTCGGCGGCCGGGGTATCGGCGCTGACCAGCGCGCTGCTCTGGGGCAGCAAGCCGAGGATTTCGCGTGCATGCTCAACGGTTGCAGCAAAAATCATCACCCCTTTGCGCTCTTCTGCAAACTCGACAATCTGCTGAATAATATGCGGCGTAATTCTTTTCTGTTGTTTCAGCTCGCGATTCAGGTCAGCTTCACTGAACAGGCCATTCGCCTGCGCACTCAGGCGGCTGAAATCGTACTGCACCACGGGCATATCCAGCCTTTCCGGCGGCACCAGAAAGCCATGTTTGATCATATAGCGCAGCGGCAGTTCATAAATACAGTCGCGGAACAGCGCCTTATCGTCACCGCGCACCATGCCGTGGTAGTGATACTGATAAATCCAGCCTTTACCGAGGCGATAGGGCGTGGCCGTCAGCCCGAGCAGGCGCAGTTGTGGATTGTGCTGGCGCAGATGGTTAAGGATTTGCTGATACTGGCTGTCATCATCGTCGCTGATACGGTGACATTCATCGACGATCAGCAGCGAAAACGCACTGTCGAACTGGGCGAGATTACGCGCCACCGACTGTACACTGCCGAACACTACCTTGCTCTGGCTCTCTTTGCGCTGCAGCCCAGCAGCAAAAATATCAGCCTGCAGACCATAAGCCTGATATTTGCTGTGATTCTGCGCGACCAGCTCTTTAACATGCGCCAGCACCAGTACCCGGCCACGTGCCAGCCGCGCCAGTTCGGCGATCACCAGACTTTTTCCGGCACCGGTAGGCAACACAATCACGGCGGGTTGCTGTGAGCGACGGAAATAGCTGAGGGTGGCATCCACCGCTTCCTGCTGATAGGGACGGAGCGTAAACGACATGGCGTGACAACGATTGTGGAAACAGGGCCGCATTATGCCATGAAAGCGGCAGGAAAGGGCGGATCACCTCTGTTAGCCGCGGGTAACTCCCGCTATACTGCGGGGTATCACCTTTCCGGGCGCAGCAGCGCCCTGCAAACGTTTTTCATTTCTTTCAAGAACACAGGCAAAGCAGATTTAATGCGACTCGATAAATTTTTATCTCAGCAACTGGAAATCAGCCGGGCGATCGCGTCACGGGAAATTCGCGCTCACCGCGTGACGGTGGATGGCGAAATCGTCCGTGACAGCGCCTTCAAACTGAAACCGGAACACCAGGTGGAATATGACGGCAACCCACTGCAACAGCAGTTTGGGCCGCGTTACTTTATGCTGAATAAGCCGGAAGGCTATGTCTGCTCCACCGACGATCCCGATCATCCTACCGTGCTCTATTTTCTCGAAGAGCCAACGGCGTATAAGCTGCATGCGGCAGGACGCCTGGATATCGACACCACCGGTCTGGTGCTGATGACCGATGACGGCCAGTGGTCGCACCGCATCACTTCGCCGCGTCACCATTGCGAGAAAACCTATCTGGTGACTCTCGAACTGCCACTGGCTGAAGATACTGCTGAACGCTTTGCGCAGGGCGTGCAGCTGCACAATGAGAAAACCCTGACCAAACCGGCTGAGCTGGAGGTCATCAGTGACCACCAGGTGCGGCTGACCATCAGCGAAGGGCGTTATCACCAGGTGAAACGCATGTTTGCTGCGGTAGGCAATCATGTGGTGGCGCTGCATCGTGAGCGTATTGGTGCGATTGAGCTGGATACCGATCTGGAGCCAGGGGAATATCGCCCACTGACGGAAGAAGAAATTGCCTCCGTAGGCGTACCAGCATAACACCCGTCATACTTCGCGCTGGCACTTCCGCCGCGCGAATCAGATTATAAAAAACAGAGCATTGTCGTCAGATAACAAGGAGCAAGAGTGCGGCAGGAGAAAAACTCGTCCGTGGGATTAGTGGTCATTCTTGGTCTGTTAGCCATGTTAATGCCACTGTCTATCGATATGTATCTGCCTGCGTTGCCGCAGATCGCCAGCGAATTTGGTGTGTCGGCGGGCAGCGTGCAGATGACGCTGAATATCTATATCTTCGGTTTTGCAGTCGGACAGCTGTTCTATGGACCGCTGGCGGACAGTTTTGGCCGCAAACCGGTGATCACCTTCGGCACCCTGGTGTTCGCCATTGCTGCCGCAGCCTGTGCGTTATCACAGAGTGTTGAGCAACTGATTAATATGCGTCTGCTGCATGGTCTGTCTGCGGCTGCGGGCAGCGTGGTGATCAGTGCTCTGATGCGTGACAGCTACTCGAAAGAGGAGTTTTCGCGCATGATGTCCTTTGTCATGCTGGTGACCACCATTGCACCGCTGCTGGCGCCGATTATCGGTGGCTGGCTGCTGCTGATCTGGAGCTGGCACGCGATTTTCTGGACGATTTCCGCTGCCGCGGTGGTGACCACACTGCTGGTGGTGACGCAGATTAAAGAGACGCTGCCGCCGGAAAAGCGGCAAAAGTTTCATCTGCGCACCATGCTGACCAACTTCCTTGCCCTGTTCCGTCATAAGCGGGTATTCAGCTATATGCTGGCCAGCGGTTTCTCGTTTGCCGGTCTGTTCTCCTTCCTGAATACCGGGCCGTTTGTCTATATCGAGATCAACCATATTTCGCCGCAGCACTTTGGTTACTACTTTGCGCTGAATGTGGTGTTCCTGTTTATTATGACGCTGATTAACAGCCGTTCAGTGCGCCGGTTTGGGCCACTGGCGATGTTCCGCTTCGGGCTGCTGGTGCAGTTTGCCATGGGCGTCTGGTTGCTGGTGGTGAGTGCGCTGGATCTGGGCTTCCTGCCGCTGGTGTTTGGCGTGGCACTGTTTATCGGCTGTGTGGCGATGGTCTCGTCGAATGCGATGGCGGTGATCCTCGATGAGTTTCCGCATATGGCAGGCACCGCGTCATCGCTGGCGGGCACCATGCGCTTTGGCGTTGGCGCGCTGGTGGGGATGCTGCTGGCCAATATTCCGCTGAACAGCGCCTGGCCGATGGTGTGGGCGATTTCCCTCTGCGCCACGGTTTCAATCCTGTTGTTCCTCTATGCCAGCCGGCCGCGTAAAGCAGGATAACTCTCCGGGCGGAATCTGTTCCGCCCGTCTCCCCGGCAGTACGTCATTCCTTTCCTCTGTCATTCGGAACAAATTTTCTCACCTGGTTTGTTGCTTTTTTGTGAAATATAACGCATATAAAAGTAACAATATTGCAGCAAAAGTGGTTATGATCCGGCCGTGAACGCGGTACATATAGCAACAAAATGAGAGCTGACTCTCAAAAATAACCGCGTAAAGATGAAATGTTTAACAAAACACGACGGCTTTTATTGACGTAACTTGCAGTTGCTGCCAGGAGCTATACCGGTCGCGGTGAGCCCGCTGTCGCCGCCTGTCGTGTTGTTTGCTTACCGTTCTGGGGACCTGATTTGAATAGTTTACAGCTTTCGGTTGTCCATCGCTTACCGCAAAGTTATCGCTGGTCTGCTGGCCTGACGGGGGTTGGCGTCGAACCGCTGGAAATGAGCGGCCTGACGGATGATAACGATCTGATTGGCATGAAATTGTTAAGCCATAATGGCGAGCCGGCATGGGATATTATGCGTATCCTGCAGGCAGCGCTGACAGAAATTCAGGTCGAGTGCGCGGTGGTGGAGTGGCAGGGCGAGCCCTGCCTGTTTGTCCAGCGTACTGATGAGAGCGCGGCTAACTGTCGCCTGAAAAATCAGGGTGTGGCCATCGCGGAAACCTTCTCTGCCAGCAATCCTTTCTGACGTCCTACGCCAGCGCCAGTAACTGGCGGGTGTACTCCTGCTGCGGTGCCGCAAAGATCTGTTCGCAGTCACCCTGTTCGACCACTTCTCCCTGACGCAGTACCACCACCTGATGACACAATGCGCGTACCACCTGCAAGTCGTGGCTGATAAACACATAGCTCAGGCCATGCTGCTGCTGTAAGTTTTTCAGCAGCGTCAGAATCTGCTTTTGCACCGAGCGGTCGAGGGAAGAGGTCGGCTCATCCAGAATCATCAGTTGTGGCTGCAGGATCAGCGTGCGGGCAATCGCAATACGCTGACGCTGACCACCGGAAAACTCCGCCGGATAACGGTGGCGGCTGGCGGGATCGAGTCCCACTTCCTGCAGTACCTGAATCACCTGTTCTTCACGCTGTTGCGCGCTCAGTTCCGGGCGATGCACCGCCAGACCTTCGGCAATGATTTGCATCACGGTTAGCCGTGGATTCAGCGAGGAGTTCGGGTCCTGGAACACCACCTGAATGCGCGAACGCACGGTCAGCATCTGCTTACGGTTCCAGCTGTGCAGTGGCTGATTATCAAACCAGATCTCACCCTGCGACTGGATCAGGCGCAGCAACGCCAGGCCAGTGGTGCTTTTACCGGAGCCGGATTCACCCACCAGACCCAGGCTCTCTCCGGGATGCAGATTAAAGCTGAGCGGCTTCAGCGCATGATGGTGATCGACCACCCGCTGCAGCAGACCGCGCTTAATCGGGAACGCCACCTGCAGGCTCTCAACGCGCAACAACGGCGGCAGCGTCGCGTCCAGCGGGGCAGGGCGTCCCTGTGGTTCAGCATCCAGCAACTGACGCGTGTAGCTGTGCTGTGGCGCGCTGAACAGCTGCGTGATGCTGTTATGTTCGACGGCTTTGCCCTGTTGCATCACGGTGACGTTGTCCGCCAGCTGACGCACAATATTCAGGTTATGGGTGATAAACAGCAGACCCATATTCAGCTCCTGCTTCAGCTCTTTCAGCAGCGTCAGGATTTGTGCCTGCACGGTGACATCCAGTGCCGTCGTCGGCTCATCGGCAATCAGCAGTTCCGGCTGCGTCAGCAGCGCCATGGCAATCATCACGCGCTGGCGTTCACCACCGGAGAGCTGATGCGGATAATCATTCAGCCGGTTTTTCGCATTGCGAATACCGACCCGGTCGAGGCAGTTGAGGATTTCCGCACGAGCGGCTTCACTGCGCATCCCGCGATGCAGCGACAGCACTTCATACAGCTGCTTTTCGATGCTGTGCAGCGGGTTTAGCGATACCATCGGTTCCTGGAAAATCATCGCGATGCGGTTACCGCGCAGGCCACGCAGCGTGCGCTGATCGGCTTTCAGCACATCCTGACCGGCAAACAGGATCTCACCGCCAGTATAAATGGCCGGTGGCGTTGGCAGCAGACGCATCACCGACAACGCCGTGACACTTTTACCTGAGCCGGATTCGCCGACCAGCGCCAGTGTTTCTCCGGCTTCCAGTGACAGCGACAAATCACTGACCACCTGCTGCTGCACGCCACCCTGACGAAATGCGATGCCGAGCTGATTAATGGCAAGAAGTGGAGTCGTCATATCAGTGCACCTTGCTGGGATCGAAGGCGTCACGCACGGCTTCGCCAATAAAAATCAGCAGCGACAGTAAAATCGCCAGTGAGAAGAATCCGGCCAGACCAAGCCATGGTGCCTGCAGGTTGTTTTTGCCCTGCAACAGCAGCTCACCCAGCGATGGCGATCCCAGCGGCAGACCGAAACCGAGGAAATCGAGCGAGGTCAGCGTGGTGATTGAGCCACAGAGAATAAATGGCAGGAAGGTGAGGGTCGCCACCATCGCATTCGGCAGCATATGGCGCAGCATAATGCGGCTGTCACTGACACCCAGCGCCTGCGCGGCACGGATATAGTCGAAGTTACGCGCACGCAGAAACTCAGCGCGCACCACGCCGACCAGACTCATCCAGCCAAACAGCACCGTGATCGCCAGCAGCCACCAGAAATCCGGCTGTACCACGCTGGACAGCAAAATAATCAGAAACAGCGTTGGCATCCCGGACCATACTTCGATAAAGCGCTGGCCCACCAGGTCGACTTTGCCGCCGAAATAACCCTGCAGCGCGCCAGCCGCAATACCAGTCACGCTGGAAAACAGCGTCAGCATCAGGCCAAACAGCAGTGAAATACGTGTGCCATAGAGAATTCGCGCCAGCACATCACCGCCATTAGCGTCAGTACCCAGCCAGTTTTTTGCCGAAGGTGGCGACGGGAACGGCACGTCGGTGGCGAAATTAATGGTGTTATCACCAAAACGAATCGGTGCCCATAGCGCCCAGCCCTGGTTCGCCAGCCGTTGCACCAGCCACGGGTCCTGGTAATCGGCGGCAGTCGCCAGCGGTCCGCCATAATCGGCTTCGGTGTAGTCAAACAGTACCGGCGCATACCAGCGATCCTGATAGTGCACCAGCAGCGGTTTATCATTCGCCAGCAGTTCCGCACCCATACACAGCACCAGCAGCACGGCGAAGATCCACAGTGACCAGTAACCGCGACGATTCTGACAGAAACGCCCCCAGCGGGCCTGGTTAATCGGGCTTAAGCGGCTCATTGGCGTCCCTCGAAGTCAATACGCGGGTCCACCAGTGTGTAGGTAATATCACTGAGAATATTCAGCAGCAGACCAATCAGGGTGAAAATATACAGCGTGCCGAACATCACCGGATAATCACGCTGCAGCGTCACTTCATAACCCAGCAGGCCGAGGCCATTCAGCGAGAACATCACTTCAATCAGCAGCGAACCGGTAAAGAACATGCTGATAAAGGTGGCAGGGAAACCTGCAATCACTAACAGCATGGCGTTACGGAATACATGGCGATAAAGGATTTTCTTCTCATCCAGTCCCTTGGCTCGGGCGGTCACCACATACTGTTTACGGATCTCATCAAGAAACGAGTTTTTGGTCAGCATGGTCAGGGTGGCAAAACCGCCAATCACCGTCGCCAGTACCGGCAGGGTGATATGCCACAGGTAGTCGGTGATTTTGCCGTACCACGGCAGGCTGTCGAACTGCGGTGAAGTGAGGCCACGCAGCGGGAACCAGTCGAGATAACTGCCACCGGAAAACAGTACGATCAGCATCACGCCGAACAGGAATGAAGGGATGGCATAACCGACAATGATGAGCGTGCTGCTCCAGATATCAAACGCGCTGCCGTTATGCACCGCTTTACGAATGCCGAGCAGAATCGACACCAGATAAATAATCAGCGTGCTCCACAGCCCAAGCGTAATCGAGACCGGAAGGCTCTCTTTAATCAGCTGCAGCACTGAGGCGCTGCGGAACAGACTGTCGCCAAAATCAAAGCGTGCGTAGTCCCACAGCATTTTGAAGTAGCGTTCATGCAGCGGTTTATCAAAGCCGTAGCGTTTGGTGATCTCCGCGATCACTTCCGGGTCCAGCCCGCGTGAACCGCGATACTGGCTCTCACCAGGGTTGCTGGCATTCAGTGATGCACGACCACCGCCGCCCCCCTCACTCCCCGGCATGCCGCTATTTTTGGAGAACTGAATATTAGCGATCGCCTGATCCACCGGACCACCCGGTGCAATCTGCACAATAAAAAAGTTGATGGTAATGATCGCCCACAGAGTCGGGATGACCAGTAACAGTCGACGAAGAATATATGCGCCCACATTGACTCCTTAACGACGCTGAGCTGGCAGGCTGGCGGCTTTGCTTGCATCGTACCACCAGGTGTCAATGCCAGAGGAATACGTTGGAGCAATCTCTGGACGGGAAAACTTGTTCCAGTAGGCAAAGCGATCGTTGGCTCTAAACCACATCGGGATCATATAGTGATTCCACAGCAGAACGCGGTCGAGGGCCCGGCCGAGCGTCAGCAGCGCGGCTTTATCTCCCTGATGCTGCATAATCTGTGTGACTAACTGATCCAGCACCGGGCTTTTCACCCGTGCGGTGTTCCAGCTGGATTCAATATATTGCGATACCCACATCATCTGCAGTGAGGAGTCCGGCGATGGCTGCGCGTAATAGACCGTTGGGATCATATCGTAGTCCCCTTTACGCAGGCGTCGCACGTATTGTGAGTTGTCGATCTGGCGGATCTGCAGCTCAATGCCAAGACGCGCCAGGTTATGCTGGAACGGCAGTACCCATTCAATATTGCTGCCGCTACGCAGCAGCAGCTCAAAGCGGAATGGCTGACCATTGCTGGTATTCACCAGCCGTTTATTTTTGATTTCCCAGCCAGCCTGTTTCAGCAAATCCAGCGCTTTCAGCAGATTTTCGCGGTCGTAGCCGCTGCCGTCAGATTGCGGTGGCTGCCAGGCGGTGGTCAGGGCTTCATCAGGGATTTGCCCTTTAAACGGCGTCAGCACCGCCAGCTGTTGCTGATCCGGTGCGCCATCTGCTGCATAGTCGGTATTCTGGAAATAGCTGCTGGAACGTTTATACGAACCGTAAAACAGCGCCTTATTCATCCACTGGAAGTCAAACGCCAGTCCAAGTGCTTCACGCACCCGGCGGTCAGCAAACAGCGGTTTTTCAGTGTTAAACGCCAGCCACTGAGTATCAGTGGCAACGGTATTCGGTCGTTCAGCTTTAACGATTTGCTGGCTGTCAAAGGCGCTGCCGCGATACTGCGTCGCCCATTTTTTTGCGGATCCTTCGGCGCGGTAATCAAATGCACCTGCTTTGAAGGCTTCGAATGCGACATTGTCGTCAAGGTAGTAGTCATAGCGCATCGTATCGAAATTATTGCGCCCTTTATTCACCGGCAAATCCGCCGCCCAGTAATCTTTGACGCGCGAATAGGTAATGTACTGGCCGAATTTATACGCGCTGATGCGCCAGGCGCTGCTGCCGAGCGGAGGATAGCCTAGCGGCTCATTAAATTTGCGGGTTTTCCAGAATTTTTCCGCCAGTACCGGCAGTGTCAGCAGACCGAGCATCTGATCTTTATCTGCCTGTGGCAGTTCAATACGTACCGTCAGCGGCGCAATGGCTTTTACGGTGGTGCCTTTATAGAACACACGGAACTGTGGCACACCCTCGGTCATAAATTTTTCAAAGGTAAAGGCGACATCGGCGGCGGTAATCGGTGAACCATCCTGGAAGCGTGCGCGCGGATTCAGGGTGATCTCCATCCAGCGGAAATCGTCAGGATAGCGCGCGGATTCGGCAATTAATGGATAGTAACTGCCAATTTCATCTTCAGCATTGGCAAACAGCGAATCGTATACCGTTTCGGTAGCGAAGCCCGGATATCCGCGCGAGGCATAGCGGTTAAAGTTGTCGAAAGTGCCAATAACCGACAACGTCATTTGGCCACCTTTCGGCGCATCAGGATTGACGTAATCGAAATGGGTAAACCCGGCGGCATATTTCGGTTCACCGAGTTTTGCCAGCGTGGTGCTCTGATGGATATTTTCCGCCTGCGCGGAGCAGCCGACAGCACTGAACAGAATAAAGGTAAGCAGGCGCAATAACATCGTTCGATTTGGCTCCCGGGCGCAATGAGTTCAGATGTCAGGATAAAACCGAACGGCTGGTTTGGAAATAGCTAATCAATTGCGTGACATTCATTGGCCTTGCAAATAAATAGCCCTGCATATGTGTCACACCACGTTTCAGCAGCCATGAAGCCTGTTCTTCCGTCTCTACACCTTCGGCAACGGTACTGAGATTCAGTTTCTTCGCCAGGTTCAGCACCGCGTCCAGCACCGGGGAGGTGACGGTTTCCATGCCAATACTTTGCACGAAACCGCGGTCAATTTTCAGGTAATCGAATTTGAATTTTTCCAGATAAATCAGCGCGCTGTGGCCGGTGCCAAAATCATCGATTGCCAGTTTGAAGCCCTGGTTATGAATCCAGTCAAAGGTTTCTGTGGCATGGCGTTCCGAAACCATGGTGCGTTCGGTGATTTCAAATACATAGCTGAAATGCCCGTCTGGCATCGCTTTTGTCCAGCGCGTGACATCGTCGCGAAAAGAAGCTGATGACAGATGGACTGGCGATAAATTAACACCCATTTTAGTACCACGCGGGATGGCCTGCACCAGCCGGTGCGCATCGCGTGCCACCAGTTCAAACAGATGACGCGTCAGCGGGATGATCAGGTTTTGCGCCTCGGCGTAGCTGATAAAGGCATCTGGCGGAATACGTCCCTGGGTCGGATGTGTCCAGCGCAGCAGGGCTTCCAGACCGTACGGGCTGCTGCTGCTGGCTTCGATAACCGGCTGGTACTCAACATGGAATTCTCCGCGCTTGATGCCCTGCAAAATCTCTTTTCCCGGGCGCAGATGGCGTGACAGCAATAAATAGCAGCAGGACGTGATCAGCAGCGCCAGCAGCAGCCCCACCAGCAGGATCTGCTGAATATCACGTTGCGGCAGGGTATGGCCAAACAGATAAAAGGTGATTGGCAGGCCAGCAACGGTCATCGCGCGTAGCGGGTTTTGCGGCAATTCACTTTTGTTGACCATCACTCTGTTCCAGGTGGCGACGGCGTGATCGCCTACCGCCATGGCCATACCGCTCAGATCCTGCTGGCGCGAGGCCAGCAACAGATTCGGCGTCAGATTGATATTCAGTGTGGTCAGCACACCAGTGCGTTCAGAGCCCGGTACTTTCAGCCAGATCACCATGGCGGGTTTTTCTGGCAGCATCGGTGTGCCTGCAATCAGGGTGATATCGAAATCATTGTCGAGATTGCTGGCTGCAGAGAAACTGCTGACCGGCAGGCTGAATGCGCCCGTTGCTGAAGAACAGTAAGCAATACCCTCGCGTACCAGCAGAATGGCGCGTACGTTATTGGTGAACGCAGCGCGTGAGGTTAATTCATTGCCAATTTGTGAGCAGGGAAGGGCGGTCAGGTCGCGCAACGGATTAAGGGTCGTTTTTAGCTCAGCAAAACTGTCGCGCAGAGATTGTTGATTTCGTAATACCAGCTGGTCATAGCCCTGTGAGCGTTTATGCCAGGTCAGTGTCAGCATCGCCACGATGAAAAGCAGAAAAAACACGGCGCCAACGGCAGCACTGACGCAGGCAATCTTTCGTGTGTTGCTCAGCGGGTGTTTTACCCGTTTCGATAAGGGCATTGCGTTTTATCTCCCGCTTTAGCCTGTTTTTTCTTTTAGAGTAATGTACTGCCATTCCCTGAGAATAAGTACAGCAGGATATAACGACGTCGGGGGATATGTCTCTATATTCTTATGATATACAAAACTACTTTTGCATCTGGTGCAGGGCATTATGCTAAGAAAGTGTAAAGCGGCGTCGGGCAGTCAGGCGGAATTACAGGCATAAAAAAACGCTGCCGGAGCAGCGTTTTTTTATCATTCTCGTTTCGCGGACTTCAGGGACAGAAATCAGCTTTGCGTTCGGTTGTTCAGAACCCGGCGCGCTTCGCGGTAGCGATTCTTCCAGTACGACTCATTCATGCTTGAAATCATCACACCATTACTGGTGGAAGCGTGAACGAAGTTGTCATTACCTAAATAGATGCCAACGTGACGTCCTGTCGATCCGGCGCGGAACAGCACCAGGTCACCAGGGCGCAGTTTGTTGCGCTGAATGCTGCTTCCGCTGTCCTGCTGTTCTGAGGTAGAACGCGGCAGATCCAGACCAAACTGTTCACGGAACGTCAGCTGAACAAAACCAGAACAATCGATGCCACGTTTAGTGGAACCGCCTAAACGGTAACGAACGCCTTTCCAGTCAGCATACTGGTCCATGATACGGGACTTAACATCCACGTTCTGAACCATCTGTTCGAATTCATCCTGAGACGCTTGAAGTAAAAAACCGTTCTGGTTCTTAACTGCATGCGTATCAGTTTGTGCGTTGTGTCCGTTATTGCTGGTACAGGCCGAGAGTAATGTCGCTAACGCGACCGCGGGTATCGCCCGCAGAATATATCTCAGTATAGGTTGAGACTTGACCATTATGTTTGTTATCCCTTGAAGTCCTTAACGACAGGAGTCGTTAGCAAATTACGAAACGGAATGAGATTAATTAGTGCCGCAGCGCAAGACAATTCCTCAATTGCTAAAATGTGTGAACGAGCACAGTTTATTAGCTGATAAAGGAAAAAATCACACCTTTTGCCTAATCCCGATTGAGGTTACCCGATCAGAAGCCCCATGGCGAGGGGTTTTGATAAGTTTTTTATAGGTTTTTTTGATGAGAAACAAATGGGTAGCATTCAGGCTAAATTATCAGCAACTGGCAGTGAATAATGGCGGGATTAAGCTAAATTCAGGCCGCTATTTCCGCGCTTAACGGAAAAAATAAGCGTAACCGGGAACAAGGGGCGACGAAAAAGCGGCTTTTTTGCCGTCACAACCATAATTATTTCTTTATGATGACGGTGCGGTGACAAAGCGGTTATCAGAAACATTAAGGTTTCCGCGGCCTGAACGAATAAAAAGCGTCCCAGCCGCGGAATAGTCTTTAGCGCACAGGCTTATATTTGCCCGGCAGGGTGCGCCACAGCCAGTCGACTAGGCGGTCACTGGCAGGCGTCAGCAGCCACCAGCTCAGGCCCACCAGCACGACAGACAGTGAACCCACGGCGATATCGGTAAACCAGTGTGCCCCTGCCATGACGCGCGGCAGTGCGAATACCAGCACAATCAGCAGCGCGGTGACAAACGCGCCTTTAGTGAAATAGCGCAGCATAAAGCAGGCGAAAATCATCAGCATCATGCCATGATCGCCCGGGAAGCTGTCGCTGGAAGCATCTTTAGCCGGGATACCGGTCAGCTCACTGACGCGATGCACATGTTCAAAGAACAGGCTCGGGCTTTGATGTTTCACCGGCAGCAAATGGCCCGCCTGGTTCAGCACCACCGCAGTGATCAGCATGCAGATACCGATAGCCAGCAAGCGGCGGCGTTCCGGCGGCGTGGCGCGACGCCAGAAGCTCAGGTACAGCAAGCCCATCGCCAGCAGCGATACCGCATCGAAACCGCGAAAGTTAGTAATAGCAATCAGCCACAGCAGCGGTTTATTGCTGACCATCTGGTCGTTGAACCAGAAGAAAATGGTTTTATCGACAGTAAACCAAAAGCCATGGTTCGCGGGCAGATACCAGGACAGAAACAGGGCGATCCCCAGGATATTCAGCAGCAGGATCGTCGCTAAGCGTTTTGTATTCATAGCTAATCATTAATTAAAAAAGTAACGGCGTAGACTAGGCCTGGCTTTCTAAACGAAGCTTCAACAAGCTGCTCTGCAATTCATTCCACCGCACGTCTTGCTCATTAATTAACTCAATACGACTGTCAGGCGGTGTGACCGGACGGGTTTCAATCTGGAAATCCTGGCCCTGGCGGTTAATGCTGACCAGCCCCTCCGTCGTGCGCAGAACCCCTTTTACCCGCGTTACCGGCGCCAGGCGTGCCCATTTGAGAATACCAATAGTATCGAATACCGTTTCCTGATCGAAGATCCAGCCACAGGCGTAATAACCCTGTCCCTGATTCAGTGCACGTCGCCAGCGGCTATGATTATCCAGCCGCAGTGCAGCCAGCGCGGATGGCGGGGCGTTGTGTTGGTGGTGACGGGCGTCCGGCAGTGGACGCAGATTACGACGAGGAGTATCGAGCAGAGCGGGATCGATCGTGCCAAATTGGGTGGTGACCAGCTGGCGATCGCCGAGCGCATGCTGCTGCCATTGTTCCAGCAGTTGCTGATCTTCTGGCTGCCAGCGATCCTGTTTATTGGCGACAATAATGTCGGCTGCCGCCAGCTGATCGCGGAAGTTCTCATTACTGAGCACCTTCTGGTCGCTGAGCTGGCGTGGGTCCAGCAGCGTCAGTGTGGCATTGAGCGTCAGCCACGGCTGGTAAACGGTATCCGTCAGCATGCTGATAATTTGCTTCGGATGGCCCAGCCCGGTGGGTTCAATCAGCAAACGGTCAGGCTTGCTCTGTTTCAGCAACATATTCAGGCCCACCTGCATCGGCAGACCATTCACGCAGCACATACAGCCGCCCGGGATCTCTTTTAAGATCGCCCCACGGTCCTGCAACAGTGCGCCATCAATGCCGATTTCGCCGAACTCATTGACCAGTACCGCCCATTTTTCCTGTTGCGGCTTCTGCGCCAGCAAATGCAGCAGGGTGGTGGTTTTGCCGCTGCCAAGAAAACCGGTAATTAAATTGACCTTTGTCATCATGACTCCTCGTCAGAATGGCATCTGAATTGATTAATATGTGTTGCCGTCATCCTGCAGATTGCTGCGGCATCAGAGGCGGGCAGAAGCGTGCAGAATACCGGTTGCTGCGATGACGAACTCATCAGGAACCGTTTACAGAAAGCAACTACAGTTATCCTGTCAGAGTCAGTAAATGAGGTTGATTATGAACAACATCAGAAGCATGTTGCTGATAATACTTTTTACCTCATGGACGAGCAGCGTGATGGCGGAACGGCGTGATGGTGAAAACCTGTCAGGGAGCGTCAGGTTTTACGGCACGGTGGTTGACGGTGGATGTTCGGTCCATCTGCAGCACGATAACCGTCTGCTGGCGTTATGCCGGCAAAATGGTCAGCATGCTGATGCACAACAGGCCGCAACATCCTCACCGCCATTACCATTGCGCCAGGGAACCACCCGTTTCTCGTGGCTTGATCGCAGTAAAGTACAGGCGCTGGTCACTGTCACTTATTATTGATTGTTATAATATAACATTTGCGGCGATGCAGCAAAGCATCGCCGCAGAAGGGATGGGGATTATTCGCTGCGTCCCATATAACGACGCTCCGCAATATGGATACGGATTTTGTCGCCATTGCTAAGATATTCCGGCACCTGAATCACCAGGCCTGTCGCCATCGCGGCTGGCTTGGTACGTGCACTGGCAGACGCGCCTTTAATACCTGGCGAGGTGTCAGTAATTTCCATATCCACGGTTTGCGGCAGCTCCAGTGCCAGCACCTGACCATCCATAGTGAGCACCTGGATACCCGGAATGCCCCCTTCTGGAATAAACAGCAGCTCTTCTTCTATCTGTTCTTTTTTGAAGTTATACGGCGTGTAATCTTCATCATCCATAAACACATATTCATCGCCATCAATATAAGAGAAGGTCACTGCGCGACGGATAAGGGAGATGGTGTCGATAATATCATCACCTTTAAAACGCTCTTCCACCTTCAGGCCGGTGCGGATATCGGTAAAGCGCATTTTATATAAGGTGGTGGCGCCACGGGCGCTCGGACTCTGAATGTCGATATCTTTTACCAGCAGTAACTTGCCGTTGAGGTTAACGGCTGCGCCGCGTTTAATCTCGTTTGCTCTTGCCATGGTGGTCTCACTGAACCTGTGCTGAATGAATCGCGTCACGTTACTCGCGGCGCAGCATTCAGGCAAGCGCTATACGCAGCAGAAATGGAAATTTCATGGTGAAAGAAAGGTAAATTGTTGCGGCTGGCGTAGCTTTCCACGCGGGCGGCTGTTATTGTCGCGCTTTGCGTGAACGCTGAGTGTCCTGATGCAGTGTCGTCCTGACTGTGGTGCCTGTTGCACCGCGCCTTCCATCTCTTCGCCGATCCCGGGAATGCCCGATGGCAAACCGGCGAATACCCCCTGCATTCAGCTGGACGAACAGCAGCGCTGCAAAATTTTTACCTCACCGCTGCGGCCGAAAGTCTGTGCCGGGTTACAACCCAGTGCTGAAATGTGTGGCGGCAGTCGTCAGCAGGCGATGACCTGGCTGCTGGATCTCGAAGCGGCCACCGCGCCCTGATATCAGGCGTTTTTAATCCGCCACATACACCACAGGGTGCCAATCATCATCAGCAGTGCGCACCAGAAAACCGCGTGATAACTCCAGATTTCCGCCACCACACCGGCCAGCGAACCGGCAATAATCCAGCCTACGCGAGTGGAGTTGCTGAACAGTGTCGTTGCTGACCCGGCCTGACCCGGCATCAGATCCTGAAAATAGAGCATACCGATACCGGCCAGAATGCCGATAAACATCGCGTTCAGCACCTGTAACAGCAGTAAGCTAATGGTGCCGTCAAACAGCATCAGCCCGGCATAAAACAGCACGCCGCAAACGGCTGAAAAGCGCATCAGCGCGCGTTTGCTGAAGCGTCTGGCGTAGTAACCCGCAATCAGCATTACCGGGATTTCCAGCCCGGCTGCCAGTCCCATCAGTTTTCCAGCCAGTGCTTCTGGCAGATGCAGCTGCTGAACCACGTACAACGGCATATTAATCAGATAAATATTGTTGCAGGACCACATCAGGGTGCAGCCGATAAACAGCAGCAATGTGTCGCGGCGGTTGCGCGCAGGTGCCTGCAGGGGGGCGCTGGTTTTGACTGCGCTTTTATTCATTGATGGCAGCAGATATCTGACAATCAGCGCACAGCAGATAAACGCCAGCGCGGCGCAGGCGTACATCACCTGGAAGCCAAAGCCGAGCGCCAGTGCGAAGGCAATCGGCGGACCAATCACCCATGCCAGCGACACCTGGGTGCGCATAATGGTGCTGAACATCACCGCTTCACGCCCGGTTTTATCTGCATGCTCACGCGCCAGCGCAAACATTTGCGGGTTGGCGGTAGAGCCAAAGCTCGACAGCAGAACGCCGAGGAACAGCAGTACAAAGTAATTGCGGTTCCATGCATACAGAATGCAACCCAGCGCGCCCAGCAGACAGCACTGGAAAATCAGCATCTTACGGTCACCCTGACGGTCTGAACGTGCTGCCAGCAGCTGGCTGACGATAATGCCGATCACCGCACTGCCGGTGAAAAATATTCCCACCATAAACGGACGCGCCTGCACTTCACTGGACAGAAACAGACTGAGGGTCGGCAGCTGCAGCGCACCGGCGATACCGGACAGAAAAGCGACAATAAGAAACGCCGCCGAACGCAGGTCGGGCAGGCGACGGGCGGTAGCACCAGATGTTTGCATGAGCGAGGGTTAACCAGAAGAAAAGGACTGCTGAAGTTTACGCTGGTACGGCTTTTTTTGAAAACCCGTTTCAATTGATCTGGCGCAGCTTATTCCCTTTCCGCATTTTTTGCACAAACGGGGGATTTTACTGGCGCTGACATGTTGCTGACACCGACGCGCGTTAAGGTGGATTAAGTCAAATACACTTCAGCAACTGTGTCAATGCGACCGGTATTTTTCCGAAAATGGGCAGCGCAATGTGCGTGAGGTCAAAAATCTGCTACGTCGATTTCGCTAAAGCTTGCCAGCAGGCGCCGGAGTGTACCAAACTCATTGAAACGTTTCAGCGTTGTCTCGTCAGGTTGTTAGTCAGGAGATAACGCTTTTTTTCTCAATATAGCTGAAACGATTCAAATTCAGCGGGAGAGGAGAACTATGTTCCAGCTCGATCTCAAAGCCATCCACACTGGCGCCAGCGCCAGCAATAAAGAAGACGCCATTCGCCAGATCGCCGCGGCACTGACCGCCGCCGGTAACGTCAGCGATGCCTATGTTGAAGGCATGCTGGTGCGCGAAACGCAAACCTCCACCTACCTGGGCAACGGCATTGCCATCCCGCACGGCACCACCGATACGCGCGATCAGGTGCTGGAAACCGGTGTACAGGTGTTCCAGTTCCCGCAGGGCATTGCCTGGGGTGAGGACCAGACGGCGTATGTGGCAATTGGCATCGCGGCGCGTTCTGACGAGCACCTGGCGCTGTTGCGTCAGCTGACGCATGTGCTGAGCGATGACAGCGTGGCTGAACAGCTGAAAACCACCACTTCCGCAGAGGTGCTGCGCAGCATCCTGATGGGTGAGAAGCAGGGCGCTGAATTTACGTTTGATAATTCCATGATCGCGCTGGATGTGGCCACCAGCGACCTGATTACCCTGCAGGCACTGAACGCCGGTCGTCTGCAACAGGCGGGCGCAGCGGATGCCAGCTTCGTCAGCCAGGTGATCGCATCACAACCGCTGAACCTGGGTCAGGGTATCTGGCTGAGCGACAGCACCGTGGGTAACCTCGGCAGTGCCGTGGCGATCAGCCGCGCGGCGACGCCTTTTGCAGTCAACGGCGAGAAAGCTGCAATGCTGATTACCGTTGCCGTCAGCGATGAGCAACCGATGCAGGTGCTGAACTACCTCAGCAATCTGCTGATGAACATGAAAGCTGACCGTCTGCTGAGCGCTGATGCAGCGGGTGTGCTGGCGCTGCTGACCAGCGAAGTGGACGAGCAGGCGGATGTCCTGAGTGCCGAGTTCACTATCCGTAATGAACATGGCCTGCATGCACGTCCTGGCACGGCACTGGTCAGCGTGATCAAGCAGTTCAACAGCGAAATCACTATCACCAACCTCGATGGCAGCGGTAAACCGGCAAATGGTCGCAGCCTGATGAAAGTGGTGGCATTAGGGGTGAAGAAAGGCCATCGCCTGCGCTTTACCGCCAGCGGTGATGATGCGCAGCAGGCGCTGAACGCGATTGAAGAAGCTATCGCTTCTGGTCTGGGCGAGGGCGCAGCATGAGCAGACGTGTCGCCACCATCACCCTGAACCCGGCTTATGACCTGGTGGGTTACTGCGCGGAAGTCGAGCGTGGTGAAGTTAACCTGGTGAAAACCACCGGCCTGCATGCAGCGGGCAAAGGGATTAACGTCGCCAAGGTGCTGAAGGATTTAGGTATCGACGTTACTGTCGGCGGTTTCCTGGGGAAAGATAACCAGGATGGTTTCCAGCACCTGTTCAGTGATTTGGGTATTGCTAACCGCTTCCAGGTGGTGCCGGGCCGTACCCGCATTAACGTGAAGCTGACCGAGAAAGACGGCGATGTTACCGATCTGAACTTCTCCGGTTTTGAAGTCAGTGGCCAGGACTGGGAACGTTTCTCTGCCGACTCTCTGAGCTGGCTGGGTCAGTTCGATATGGTCTGCGTCAGCGGCAGTCTGCCAGCTGGCGTTGATCCTGATGCGTTCACCGAGTGGATGAGCGCGCTGCGCACCCACTGCCCATGCATTATTTTCGACAGCAGCCGTGAAGCGCTGGTCGCCGGACTGAAAGCGGCGCCATGGCTGGTAAAACCGAACCGTCGAGAACTGGAAATCTGGGCCGGACGTAAACTGCCGACCCTGCAGGACGTGATTGAAGCGGCGCATGCACTGCGTGAGCAGGGCATTGCCCATGTGGTTATCTCACTCGGCGCGGAAGGTGCGCTGTGGGTAAATGCTTCCGGCGAGTGGATTGCAAAACCGCCAGCCTGTGAAGTGGTCAGTACCGTAGGTGCTGGTGATTCCATGGTAGGAGGCTTGATTTATGGCCTGCTGATGCGTGAGTCGAGCGAGCATACGCTGCGCCTGGCCACGGCGGTCGCAGCGATGGCTGTCAGTCAAAGTAATGTAGGTGTTACCGATCGTACCCAGTTGGCCGCGATGATGGCGCGTGTCGACCTTAAACCCTTTAACTAACAGCAGGAGAGCATAATGAAAACGCTGCTGATAATTGATCCTTCGCTGGGGCTGGCGACCAGCTATCTGGCAAAAAATTTACTCACAGATGCTGCGGCCAAAACCGGCGTGACCCTGACGGAGAACCCGGCAGACGCTGAACGTGTGGCGGTAGCGGGCAAGACGATCCCTGCTGACGGCTCGCTGAACGGTAAAGCTGTTTACCTCGGCGATATCGAACTGGCGCTGCGTCAGCCGGAAATCTTCCTGGCAAACGCGCAGTCTCAGGCACAGCCTTACCAGGCACCGGTTGCGGCAGCAGCAGCTGCGCCAGCTCAGAGCGGCGCACAGAAACGTATTGTCGCGGTGACTGCCTGCCCTACGGGTGTCGCGCACACCTTTATGGCTGCGGAAGCGATCCAGACAGAAGCGACTAAACGCGGCTGGTGGGTGAAAGTTGAAACCCGCGGTTCGGTGGGCGCAGGTAACGAAATCACTGCGGAAGAAGTCGCTGCGGCGGATCTGGTGATTGTGGCGGCGGACATTGAAGTGGATCTGGCGAAATTCGCCGGGAAGCCAATGTACCGTACCTCTACTGGCCTGGCGCTGAAGAAAACCGCTCAGGAGCTGGATAAAGCGCAGGCGGAAGCCAAACCTTATCAGCCGAAAGGCGGCCAGCAGGCTGCTCAGGGCGAGAAGCAAGAGAGCGCAGGCGCTTATCGCCATCTGCTGACTGGCGTGTCTTATATGCTGCCAATGGTGGTGGCGGGTGGTCTGTGTATCGCACTCTCCTTTGCTTTTGGTATTACCGCGTTTAAAGAGCCGGGTACGCTGGCAGCAGCACTGATGCAAATCGGTGGCGGCAGCGCCTTTGCTCTGATGGTGCCGGTGCTGGCGGGTTATATCGCTTTCTCGATTGCTGACCGTCCAGGTCTGACGCCTGGTCTGATTGGCGGTATGCTGGCGACCAGCATTAACGCCGGTTTCCTTGGCGGTATTATTGCGGGCTTTATTGCCGGTTACACCGCGAAGCTGATCAGTGGTAAGGTGAAACTGCCGCAGAGTATGGAAGCGCTGAAACCGATCCTGATTATTCCGCTGTTTGCCAGCCTGATCACCGGCCTGCTGATGATCTATGTGGTGGGCAAACCGGTTGCTGGCATCATGACTGGCCTGACCGGCTGGCTGGCGAATATGGGTACGGCGAATGCGGTACTGCTGGGTGCAATCCTCGGTGGCATGATGTGTACCGATATGGGTGGCCCGGTGAACAAAGTGGCTTACGCCTTCGGTGTGGGTCTGCTGAGTTCGCAAACTTATGCGCCAATGGCGGCGATTATGGCGGCCGGTATGGTGCCACCGCTGGCGATGGGGCTGGCGACGCTGGTTGCCCGCCGCAAGTTCAACAAGAACCAGCAGGAAGGCGGTAAAGCGGCACTGGTACTGGGTCTGTGCTTTATCTCTGAAGGCGCGATTCCGTTCGCCGCACGTGACCCAATGCGTGTACTGCCATGCTGTATCGCCGGTGGCGCACTGACCGGTGCGATCTCCATGGCGATTGGCGCGAAACTGATGGCGCCACACGGCGGTCTGTTTGTGCTGCTGATCCCGGGTGCGATTACGCCGGTTGTGGGTTACCTGGTGGCGATTATTGCCGGTACTCTGCTGGCGGGCCTGGGTTATGCGATTCTGAAACGTCCGGAAGCGGAACTGGCGAAAGCCTGATTTGTGAAAGGCGGAACGAAAAAAGGCGCGGATTTCCGCGCCTTTTTTGTTATTGGCAAAATGCTTCAGTGCCGAAAGTACACACCACAGTCACCTTTTTTGACCACTCAGCTCAGAGCTGAAATGCCACTCGTTTACCGGTAGGAAGTGTGACATCAATACTGATTTCACCGCCCAGTGCCGTCACATAACGTTTGAGCGTTGACAGGCGCGGATCGTTGTCACTCTGTTCCATACGCGCCACTGAAGGTTGCTTTACGCCCATTGCGGCTGCCAGTTCGGTCTGTGAAACATTCAGTTCTTCTCTTAGCTGACTTAAGGCAATGTTCAGGCACGCTTTTTCAACGCGCTCTGCGACACGAGCCTGCATCTCCGGGCTTTCTTTAGCCAGCAATTCTCTGTAGGTCGCCATATTATTTCTCCAGTTGAGCCAGATGCTGGCGGTACTCTGAATCGGCCAGTCGAATCATGTCGCTATAAAAGCGTTTTTCGTTGCAGCCTGTTTTATCTCCGGCACATAGCACAATAGCGCGCCGCTTCGGGTCAAAAGCAAACAATGCTCTGATCGGCTCCCCGGCATGCTGAATGCGCAGTTCTTTCATATTGGCAAATGCAGAGCCATTCAGGGTGTCGACCCACGGTCTGCCGAGTTGCGGGCCATATCTTTCCAGAATACCCATCGCTTCATATACGGACTCTCTGAGCGCGGTCTGCTGGGCAAGAAACCACTCATCAAAACATCCCGTCGTGATGATTTCCCATCTGTCCATCGTGGGTCTCCTTCCCTGTAAATGAATTATAGCTTATTCGCTATAAAATCAAACCCAGCGTAACAAAGTCAGAAGTCTGAGAAAAGAGAGGGCACTGTAAATAAAAAAAGCACCTGTGAAGGTGCTTCAGACAAATGAAACTGATGGGCTGATCTACTTCTGCTCCGACTTCAGCCAGGCAATTTCATCTTTCCAGATATCCGGATTGATGGTTTCCAGAATCATCGGGATGCCATCGAAGCGGCTGTCTTTCATCAGCCAGCTAAAGACGGTTTTGCCGATATTGCCTTCTCCCAGGCTGTGGTGGCGGTCAACGCGGCTGGCGAAAGCGCTTTTGGCATCATTCAGATGCATACCGCGCAGGTACTGGAAACCGACCACACGCCCGAACTCGGCAAAAGTTTCCACGCAGGTTTCTTCGGTACGCAGATCGTATCCGCCGGCAAAGGCGTGACAGGTATCAATACAGACGCCAACGCGGGATTTATCTTCCACGCCGTCAATAATCGCCGCCAGATGCTCAAAACGGAAACCGAGGTTGCTGCCCTGACCGGCGGTGTTTTCAATCACTGCCGTGACGCCAGCGGTTTTATCCAGCGCGATATTAATCGACTCGGCGATACGTCGCAGGCAGGCATCTTCATCAATCTGATGCAGATGGCTGCCGGGGTGGAAGTTCAGCAGCGACAGGCCGAGCTGTTCACAACGGCTCATCTCATCGATAAACGCTTCGCGTGACTTTTCCAGCGCGTCTTCTACCGGGTGACCGAGGTTAATCAGATAACTGTCGTGCGGCAGAATTTGCTGCGGGCCAAAATGGTACTTTTCACAGGCCGCGCGAAAGGCGGCGATCACTTCCGCACTGAGCGGTGCCGCGCGCCACTGACGCTGGTTTTTGGTGAACAGCGCGAAAGCCGTGGCTTCCAGTTCATGTGCGCGTATCACTGCCTGATCCACGCCGCCTGATGCGCTGACGTGGGCGCCAATATATTTCATGCCGTGCTCCTGTTGATGGCTGAACGGTCATGATAACCGAAGCGCTTAGCCCATCAAATGGTGTACGCCGAGATTGATCAGCCCGCCGCCGCCCAGCAACCAGCAAAACAGCAGCAGCGCCAGCAGTAACGGGCGTACCCCGGCACGTTTCACTGCGCTAAGGTGGGTGGTGAGCCCCAGTGCGGCCATCGCCATTGCCAGCAGCAGGGTGTCCAGTTGATTGATGCTCTGCACCAGTGAAACGGGCAGCAGATGCAGGGAGTTAAACAGGGCAACGAGGATAAACAGCAGGGCAAACCATGGAAAACGAATTGCGCTGCCTGCTTCTGCTTCTGCTGCTGCGCCGTGTCTCAGGCGTAATGTCAGAAACAGCAGAAAAGGCGCCAGCATCATTACACGCAGCATTTTGGCTATCACCGCTGCGTTTTCAGTTTCCGGGCTGATGGCATGCCCGGCGGCGACCACCTGTGCGACTTCATGTACCGTGGAACCGGTAAAAATTCCCCAGCTGGTCGGTGTCAGTTGCGGGAAAACGCTGTGCGCCAGCGGCCAGAGCAGAGGCCAGATAAAAATCGCCAGCGTGCCAAACAGAACCACCGTGCTGATGGCGACCGCGACTTTCGCAGCATCGGCTTTAATCACCGGCTGAGTCGCCAGAATCGCGGCCGCACCGCAGATACTGCTGCCCGCACCAATTAACCAGCGGGTGTCCCGGTCAAGGCCAAATACGCGGCGTCCCAGCCAGCAGGCGAGGGTAAAGGTGGAGCAGAGCGTCAGGATATCAATCAGTACGCCGCTGATGCCGACATCAGCAATCTGCTGAAAGGTAATCCGAAAGCCATACAGGATAATGCCCAGTCGCAGCAGTTGCTGTTTCGCCAGCAGCACGCCACTGTCGCACTGCTGCTGTAAACGGGGCCACAGCGTATTGCCCACCAGCATACCCAGCAGAATTGCCAGCGTCAGTGCGCCCATCCCCAGTGCGGCGATCGCTGGTTGATTACCCAGCCACACTGCGGCACCTGCGATCGCCGCCGCCAGCAGTAAACCCGCCAGATGCCGCGGCGTACCGCCATCCATTTTCGCTGCTGTCAGTACCGTCATGATTTATCCCCTGTGTTAATGGGGTAAGTGTGCGGTGATCTGGCTTAAAAGAGAAATTGATTATATATTTAATATTAATCGTTATAAGTGATATATCCCGCCATCAGCTGCTGATGCAGGAGTCACGCGTCATCATACAGGAAGCACGATGCATATCACCCTGCGTCAGATTGAAGTGTTTACAGAAGTGCTGAAGAGTGGTTCCACCACCCAGGCATCGCAGCAGCTGGCGTTGTCGCAGTCAGCGGTCAGCGCGGCGCTGGCGGATCTGGAAGGGCAGCTCGGCGTACAACTGTTTGATCGGGTGGGTAAACGTCTGGTCGTCAACGAGCATGGTCGTTTGCTTTATCCGCGAGCAGTGGGTCTGCTGGAGCAGGCGGGAGAAATCGAGCAGCTGTTTCGCGAAGAGAATGGCGCGATTCGCATTTACGCCAGCAGCACCATTGGCAACTATCTGTTGCCGGGCATGATTGCCGGTTATCGTCGTGATTTTCCGCGTCTGCCGCTGGAGATGAGTGTCGGCAACAGTCAGGATGTGATTAATGCGGTGGTGGATTTTCGTGTCGACGTCGGCCTGATCGAAGGTCCGTGCCATATGAGTGAGCTGATCAGCGAGCCGTGGCTGGAAGATGAGCTGGTGGTGTTTGCCGCACCGGATGCGCCGATCCTGCAGCAGCCCGTGACGCTGGAGGCGCTGTCAAAGATGCAGTGGATTCTGCGTGAGCAGGGGTCGGGCACGCGCGAAATTGTCGATTATCTGCTGTTATCGCATTTGCCACAGTTTGAGCTGGCGATGGAGCTGGGCAACTCGGAAGCGATTAAACACGCCGTGCGTCATGGCATGGGTATCAGTTGCTTATCGCGGCGGGTGATTGCCGACCAGCTTGAAGCCGGTACGCTGATGGAAGTGAAGATCCCGCTGCCGCGGCTGTCGCGTACGCTGTACCGCATCCGCCACCGGCAGAAGCATATCTCCAAAGCGCTGGCGCGTTTTCTCAGCTATTGCCATGCATAATGTGCTGAAAATCCACAATTGCTTATGATCGGCGATGGATCATGAAGCTAACTAATAACTCCGCACTATTGCTATACGTGCGGGGTTGTTTTGCTACAATCGCGCCTTATTTTTCCCCGGGATAGTGTTTCTTCATGGTTCAGGATACAAAAACAACAGAACAACCTGCGTTACGACGCGAATTAAAAGCTCGTCACCTGACGATGATCGCTATCGGCGGTTCAATTGGTACAGGCTTGTTTGTCGCCTCTGGCGCGACCATTTCTCAGGCTGGCCCTGGCGGTGCGCTGCTCGCCTATATGCTGATCGGTCTGATGGTCTATTTCCTGATGACCAGCCTCGGCGAGCTGGCGGCTTTTATGCCGGTTTCCGGTTCTTTCGCCACCTACGGCGCTAAATATGTTGAAGAGGGCTTCGGCTTCGCGCTGGGCTGGAACTACTGGTACAACTGGGCGGTGACTGTCGCCATTGAGCTGGTGGCATCGCAGCTGCTGATGAGCTACTGGTTCCCGGATACGCCGGGCTTGATCTGGAGTGCGCTGTTCCTTGGCGTCATTTTCCTGCTGAACTACATCTCAGTGAAAGGCTTTGGTGAAGCGGAGTACTGGTTCTCGCTGATTAAAGTTGCCACCGTGATTATCTTTATCATCATTGGTGTTCTGATGATCGTCGGCATTATGCGTGGCGCAGAGAATGCGGGCTGGCAGAACTGGCAGATTGGCGATGCGCCATTCTCCGGTGGTTTTGCGGCGATGATTGGTGTGGCGATGATTGCCGGCTTCTCCTTCCAGGGCACTGAGCTGATTGGTATTGCGGCGGGTGAATCGAAAGATCCGGCGAAAAACATTCCACGTGCGGTACGTCAGGTGTTCTGGCGTATCCTGCTGTTCTATGTGTTTGCGATTCTGGTGATCAGCCTGATTATCCCGTATACCGACCCAAGCCTGCTGCGCAACGATATCACTGATATCAGTGTCAGTCCGTTCACGCTGGTGTTTAAGCATGCGGGTCTGTTGTCTGCGGCGGCGATCATGAATGCTGTGATCCTGACAGCGGTGCTGTCGGCGGGTAACTCTGGCATGTATGCGTCTACCCGTATGCTGTACAACCTGGCGAAAGAGGGGAAAGCCCCGCGTCTGTTCGCGACGTTGTCGAAAGGCGGCGTGCCGCGCAATGCACTGTATGCCACTACGGCTGTCGCGATGCTGTGTTTCCTGACGTCGATGTTTGGTAACCAGGAAGTGTATCTGTGGCTGCTGAACACCTCTGGTATGACCGGCTTTATTGCCTGGCTGGGGATTGCCATCAGTCATTACCGTTTCCGCCGGGGTTATGTGGCGCAGGGTCACGATGTGAAGCAACTGCCTTATCAGTCCAGTTTCTTCCCGCTGGGGCCGATCTTTGCCTTTGTGCTCTGCCTGATCATCACGCTGGGCCAGAACTATCAGGCGTTCCTCGCCGATAAGATTGACTGGTACGGTGTGGCCGCGACTTATATTGGTATTCCGCTGTTTCTGATTATCTGGTTTGGTTACAAACTGGCGCGTGGCAGCCGTTTTGTGAAATACCATGAAATGGAATTCCCGCAGAGTAAGGACTGATTTGCGGGGTGTGTCGTGCACTTTTGCAGTGACACTTCCCTGACGGCGGCAGCGTCGCCAGAAAGGGCATCGCTGCAGGTTCTGTGTCTGCTCAGGGAACACGGTCAGTTACGGAAAGTCGCTTTTCGTCATCCATGACCGCTCGGCCCGCGCCGTCGATGGCGCGGGACGCTTTCCTCCACTGACCGTGTTCCCTGCGCTTTGAGTTTGAGCGTTGCTGTGGGTGCTCCCTGAGTTTTGAATTTCGTGGTTGCTACTGGTGTTCTCTGTGGCTTGTATTGATAAGTTGCTGGCACGCCACTTTGCATTCCAAAACAATCAAAAGGCGCGTTTACGCGCTTTTTTTACGTCTGTTGTTTGGGATCACGAATTGCATTGATAGCCATTCTCATTTCCTTTATTGTGGCAGCCGTTACTTTTTCCTCCTGCAAACAAGCAAAAAAATAACAGGTACAGAACCATGAGTGTTTCCCAGGAACCCATGCCGTACGCGAAGAAAAATCCCGTTCAGAGCGTAATGGGTCGCTATCAACAACTTTTACGTCACCGCCTGCTGATTATGGGCGTGCTGCTGCTGGCCATTCTGGCATCACTGCTGCTCGACTTTACTCTTGGGCCGTCTGGCCTGTCGCTGGAAACGTTGTGGCATGCCCTGACGCAACCCGACAGTGTCGATGCCGGTACGCGGGTGATCGTCTGGGATATTCGCCTGCCTTATGCCCTGATGGCGGTGATCGTAGGCATGGCGCTCGGTCTGGCGGGCGCTGAGATGCAAACCATTCTGAATAACCCGCTGGCAAGTCCGTTTACCCTGGGCGTGTCGTCGGCTGCGGCGTTTGGTGCTGCGCTGGCGATTGTGCTGGGCATCGGTATTCCGGGGATTCCGGATCAGTGGTTTATCTCCGCCAATGCCTTTGTCTTTGCCTTGTTTGCCGCGCTGATGCTCGATGCGGTGACGCGCTGGACGCGGGTCGCCACTTCCGGTGTGGTGCTGTTTGGTATTGCGCTGGTGTTCACCTTCAATGCGCTGGTGGCGATGATGCAGTTTATCGCCAGCGAAGATACCCTGCAGGGGCTGGTGTTCTGGACCATGGGGAGCCTGGCGCGTTCATCGTGGGAGAAACTCGGCATTCTGGTGCTGGTGTTTATTATCCTGATGCCATGGTCGATGATGAGTTCGTGGAAACTGACCGCGCTGCGTCTGGGCGAAGATCGCGCAGTCAGTTTTGGTATTGACGTGCGCAGATTGCGCCTGAGTACGCTGCTGCGTATCAGTATTCTGTCGGCGCTGGCGGTGGCGTTTGTCGGGCCGATTGGCTTTATTGGCCTGGTTGCGCCGCATATCGCACGCATGGTGTTTGGTGAAGATCACCGCTTCTATCTGCCCGCCAGTGCGCTGACTGGTGCGCTGGTGCTGTCGATGGCCTCGGTTGCTTCGAAGAATCTGATCCCGGGTGTCATTATTCCGGTCGGTATTGTGACCTCGCTGGTTGGCGTGCCGTTCTTCCTGAGTATTATTTTGCGTCACCGGGGGAACGTCTGATGCAGGGATTATCCATTCGCGGCTTTAACGCCGGTTATCCAAAGCGCCAGATTATCGACAATCTGCATGTTCCTTTGTTGCCGCGCGGCAAAATCACCGTGCTGCTCGGGCCAAATGGCTGCGGCAAGTCAACTCTGCTGCGCTCGCTGGCCGGGCTGAATCGCGCCAAAGGTGAACTGTGGCTGAACGGTGAAGAGCTGATGGCGCTGCCGTTTGCCCGTCGTGCGGAGAAAGTGGTGTATCTGCCGCAGTCGCTGCCTGCCGGGGTGCATCTGCATGTGCTGGAGTCAATCATTGTTGCTCAGCGCGCCTCTGGCGGCCACAGCACCGCTGCCAGTGAGAATGAAGTAATGGCGCTGCTGGAACAGCTGGGTATTGCGCATCTGGCACTGAGCTATCTTGATCAGCTTTCCGGTGGACAGAAACAGCTGGTGGGTCTGGCGCAGTCGTTAATCCGTCGCCCGGAACTGCTGTTGCTGGATGAACCGCTTAGCGCGCTGGATTTGAATTATCAGTTCCATGTGATGGACCTGGTACGTCGCGAAACGCAGCTGCGTAATATTGTCACCGTAGTGGTGGTGCATGATATCAATATCGCCCTGCGCCATGGTGAGCATGTGCTGATGCTGCAGAATGGTGAGCTGATTGCAGATGGTTTGCCGGAAGAGGTGATTACGCCGGACAGCCTGGCGCGGGTGTATGGCGTCAAAGGCCGTATTGAGCGTTGCTCGCAGGGTACGCCACAGGTGCTGATTGATGGTCTGGTGGCAGAGCCGGAGTTGTAATCGTGAATCATGGGCGGCAGTGATACCGCCCGTTATATTTGTTATGCGTGAATCACTGAAGCGGCCAGGGGTTCCGGGTGAGCCGTTGCGGCGGGCGCACACCGGATACCTGCTTATGACCCACCAACTGACGAATCAGCGCAAAAAAATGCGCGACATCTTCTATATCCGCACCATAATCAAACGCTTTGTCGAAATCTGCGCTCAGATTCGGACGATGTTCTGCCTCAAAGCATTCCAGCTCAGTCAGTAACTCGCTGAGTGCCTTCGGTGAAACACGCGACATGTAGTAGCGAATTTGCCCCTCATAGTCGCAGTGGCCGGTAATGTCACTGGCATCCATATTGATATAGCCTCCCATCATTTTATGGATGCGCGGATAGGTATTGATCATCAGGTTCCCTCCTAACATGGATATGCGGTTAAAACGAAATGGCGACGACTGTTGAGTGATGTCTCCTGCTCTTCAATCCAGCGCAGTAAGATCTTCACTCTGTTTTTCTCAACCGGTGGTGCACAAGGATGGCGCTTTCTGAAAGTTCGGCCAACAGGAAAATTATTGGTATAGAGGATCGTTAAGTCTTTATCGTTATCCCACTCATCTGCCGGACACGCGGTCGCACTTTTATCACCGATGTACCAGTGATACACATCGGCAAGATGAGACAGCATGGCTTTGGCAATGATCGTCTCAGCAAAAGCACTATCATGATAAAAACCACTGCTGGCTCTGGCGTAGCGATCCCATACTAAGCGCGCCCGGAGTTCTGCATCAGATTTGGCGACATGTTTTCGCAGTGTATGGCCTGCTGGCAGAGTCACTGCCGCTCCCGATTCCGCGCTTTGTTCATGTTCTGACAGTGATGTCTTCATGATATCTGCCATGATGTCTGCCAGCAGACGGGCACTGATCTGTGCGGGAAGAGCGACGTTCCACAAGTCCATCTGTTTACCCTCCATACCTGAAAACCAGACTTTAGGATATATGCGGGATAATTTATAGATGGAATAACATGCACGTTGCGGAAATGCGAGATTTATCTGGATTTATCATGCGGATTTGCAGTGATTTTCATGCTGATTAATGGAACGATGAAGAGGAAAAAGGCGGTATAAATACCGCCTGTAATATAATAAGTCAGATAAACAGATGCTTCGCATGAAAACGCAGATGATCTTCAATAAAGCTGGCAATAAAGTAGTAGCTATGGTCGTAACCCGGCTGAATACGCAGGGTTAACGGCCAGCCTTTCTCTTTTGCCACTTCCTCTAAGCGTTCCGGCTGCAACTGATCGGCCAGGAACTGATCGCTGTCCCCCTGATCGATCAGCGTTGGCAACGGTGACTCTGCCTGGCGCAGCAGCCAGCAGCTGTCGTACTCACGCCATGGCAGCTGATCGTCGCCCAGATAGTTCAGGAACGCTTTCTGGCCCCACGGTACCTGGCAGGGATTGACGATCGGTGCAAATGCCGACACCGAGGTATATTTTCCCGGATTGCGCAGCGCCAGCATCAGCGCGCCATGACCGCCCATCGAGTGACCCGCGATCGCCTGACGATCGCTGACCTTAAAGTTGTCAGCTATCAGCGCTGGCAACTCCTCACTGATGTAGTCATACATGCGGAAATGCGTGGCCCACGGCGCCTGCGTGGCGTTGAGATAGAAACCCGCGCCCTGGCCGAGGTCGTAACCGTCATCATTGGGTACGTTTTCACCGCGTGGGCTGGTATCCGGCATCACCAGTACCAGCCCCAGCTCCGCAGCGGCACGCTGTGCGCCCGCTTTGGTGGTAAAGTTCTCATCGTTGCAGGTCAGGCCGGAGAGAAACCACAGCACGGGTGGTGGCGTAGCTTCTTTCGGCGCAGGCAGAAAAATGCTGAACGTCATCGCGCAGTTCAGTGTCGCCGACTGATGGCACCAGCGTTGCTGCCAGCCGCCAAACATACGGTGTTCTTCCAGTAACTCCAGAGTGGATGGCATTAATCCTCCTGATTACTTGCTAAAGTGCACCACAGAGCGAATCGACTTACCTTCATGCATCAGATCAAAGGCTTCGTTAATCTGCTCCAGCGGCATAGTGTGAGTAATAAAGTCATTCAGCTGGAATTCGCCGTCCATATAGCGCTGCACAATGCCCGGCAGCTGGGAACGGCCTTTCACGCCACCGAATGCCGAACCGCGCCAGACGCGGCCAGTGACCAGCTGGAATGGGCGGGTGGCAATCTCTTCACCGGCACCGGCGACGCCGATAATTACCGATTCGCCCCAGCCCTTGTGGCAGCACTCCAGTGCGGAGCGCATCACGTTGACGTTACCGATACATTCGAAGGAGAAATCCACGCCGCCATCGGTCATTTCGACAATCACATCCTGAATTGGACGATCATAATCTTTCGGGTTAATCAGGTCGGTGGCACCCAGTTTGCGTGCCAGATCGAATTTACTGGTATTCAGATCGATACCAATAATACGGCCCGCTTTCGCCATTTTTGCGCCGATAATCGCTGACAGACCAATGCCGCCGAGGCCGAAAATTGCCACGGTATCGCCTTCTTTCACTTTCGCCGTATTCAGTACGGCGCCCATACCGGTAGTGACACCACAGCCCAGCAGGCACACTTCTTCCAGTGGCGCTTCTTTGCTGATTTTCGCCAGTGAAATTTCCGGTACCACGGTGTATTCGGAGAAGGTAGAGGTGCCCATATAGTGGAAAATTGGCTTGCCGTCTTTAAAGAAGCGGGTGGTGCCGTCCGGCATCAGACCTTTGCCCTGGGTGGTACGAATTTTCTGGCACAGGTTGGTTTTGCCGGAAAGACAGAATTTACACTCGCCACACTCCGGGGTGTACAACGGGATCACATGGTCGCCGACGGCGACGCTGGTAACACCTTCGCCGACAGCTTCGACAACACCACCGCCTTCGTGGCCGAGGATCGCCGGGAACACACCTTCAGGATCTTTACCGGAAAGGGTGTAGGCATCGGTATGGCACACGCCGGTGGCGACGATACGCACCAGCACTTCACCTTTCTGTGGCGGCATCAAATCCACTTCTTCAATTTTCAGTGGTTCGCCAGCGGCCCAGGCCACAGCGGCTCTCGTTTTGATCATTTCCACGGTCTTTTCCTCTTTTTCAGTGTCAGTGCATGTCGTAAATAAAAGTATGAATCAAATCTGCTCGTTCTCGGGTTTATCGTCGAACTGCTCAATAATCAGGTATTTCAGTGCTTCCACATTCGGTGTGAAGGCATCACGCCGCCAGATCAGCAGGGTAGTGGTGTCGCGATATTGCTCAGGTAACGGATGCACCTGCACCCGCTCCTGACCCTGCATCAGCGCCAGTACCGATGCGGGCATCATCGCCACGCCTGCACCACTGGCAACACAGGCCATCATCGCGTGGTAAGACTGCATCTCCATCACGCTGCCGGGCTGTACACCGCTGTCGCGGAACCAGGACTCGAACAGCAGACGGTAAGAACAGCTGGGGCGGAAGGCGAACAGCGTATCGCCACTGGCATCGGCCGGGCTGTGAATCGGCCGGTGATCGAGGCTGGAAACCAGCACCATCTGTTCACGAAACGAGACGCAGCCGTTGAGTTCATCATGTGGCGCCGGGCCATCGACCAGTGCTGCGGCCAGGGTGCCTTCACGCACCCGTTCAATCAGTTCGCCGGAGGTGCCGGTGATCAGCGACAGCGCTACCGCAGGGAAACGCTGGTGGTAAGCGGCCAGCAGTACCGGCAAACGGGTGGCGGCAGTGCTTTCCATTGAACCCAGGGCAAAGTTACCGGCAGGTTCACCGGTGCGTGTCATACTCAGGGCTTCTTCACTGAGCGCCAGGATGCGCTGGGCATAGCAGAGAAAGTTATGCCCCATCGGCGACAGGCGCAGACGCTGCTTTTCGCGGATAAACAGATCGACCCCCAGCTCCTGCTCCAGCTGACGCAGACGGGTGGTCAGGTTAGACGGTACGCGATGCAGCAACTCGGCAGCGCGCGCAACCGAGCCGGTTTCCGCTACCGAACAAAACATGCGTAACTGGGTTAAATCCATCTGTTCACTTCTCGTAAGTAACTTGGTTATGATTATTCACTTTTCGTGAGTTTAACCAGCAGGCATCATACTGGCAACCGTTAACGGACGGTGACATAAAAAAACGCCCCCCGGCACAGGGGGATAACAGGGCAAGTGAGGAGACAGTAATGGCACTGCGTGTGGCGCTGAGCGCCTTTTTATCGCTGGTAGTGGCAATGGGGATCGGGCGCTTTGCGTTCACTCCACAGGTGCCACTGATGATTAATGAACATCAGCTGAGTTTAACCAGCGCGGGTCTGGTGGCGGCGTTTAACTACCTCGGCTATCTGTGTGGTTCATTCGATGCGATGCGCGCCAGCCGCCGCGTTGAGCTGCGCCTGCAATGCGGCGTCTGGGGCGCCGTGGCGCTGACGCTGCTCTCCGCCTGGGTGGAAGGTCCGTGGTGGCACGGCGCAGTGCGTTTTCTGATTGGCTGGGCCAGTGGCTGGGCAATGGTGCTGGTGGCGGCCTGGAGTAATGAACAACTGCTGCAGCATGGGCGTCCGGGATTATCGGCGGCGGTATTTGCCGGGCCGGGCACCGGTATCTTCCTCAGTGGCATGCTGGCGGTGGCGTTACATATGTTTGGTGTCAGCGCGGCATTCGCCTGGGGCGCTTATGGTTTGCTGGCGCTGTTGCTGATCGCACTGATCGCCCGCAATCTGCCGCGCGCCGGTCAGCTGCACCGGCCAGACACGGCACCGGAGCCGCTGGTGCTGACGCCGCAGCTGAAGCGGCTGGTGCTGTGTTACAGTCTGGCCGGGTTTGGCTATATCCTGCCCGCCACCTTCCTGTCGCAAATGGCGGCGACGCATTTTCCGGACAGCGCTTTTGCACAATTTGTCTGGCCGGTATTTGGCGGCGCGGCGGTGATTGGTATTGGGCTGGGGATTCTGACGCGTCATTACGCCACGGCTAATTTCCGTCTGGCGCTGACGCTGTGGGCGCAGGCGCTCGGTGTGTTTGCCGCCGATCTGTTGCCGGGTATCAGTGGTCTGGCGCTGGGCGCGCTGCTGGTGGGCGGAGGTTTCCTTAGCGTGGTACAGCTGGCGCTGCAGTATGGGCGTGAACTGGCGCCGCAGCATACGCGCTACATGGCCGGGCTGCTGGCCACCGGTTACGCCATCGGCCAGCTGGTGGGACCGATGCTGTCCGCGCTCTCCACCAGCCTGACCCATCGGCTGGAACCGGCGCTGTATGTGGCGGGAGTCGGGCTGATTATCGCCGGATTGCTGGTGGTGCGCCGCGGTAAATGAAACTCTTTCAACGTCATTTAATTTGATTCACTGGATTAAACAGGAGTAGTGTTTCAAAATACGCCCTCAGAAACTTGTCTGCCCGCTGAATCGCTGCATCGGGCGGATGCAACACCTGCCGGAGAAAAAATTGATATGGCTACGTTAAGTCAGGAAGCTGCCCTGGTTCATCAAGCGCTGGTCGAGCGCGGCCTGGAAACCCCGTTACGCGAACCTGTGCGCGATATGGACGACGAAACACGCAAGCGCCTGATCACCGGTCATATGACAGAAATCATGCAGTTGCTGAATCTGGATCTGACCGATGACAGCCTGGCGGAAACGCCGCACCGCATCGCAAAAATGTATGTCGATGAAGTGTTTTCCGGTCTGGATTACGCCAATTTCCCGAAAATCACGCTGATCGAAAACAAAATGAAAGTGGACGAGATGGTCACGGTACGCGATATCACGCTGACCAGCACCTGCGAACACCATTTTGTCATTATCGATGGCAAGGCGACTGTTGCTTATATCCCGAAAGATAAAGTGATTGGTCTGTCGAAGATCAACCGCATTGTGCAGTTCTTCTCGTCACGTCCGCAGGTGCAGGAGCGTCTGACACAGCAAATCCTGCTGGCGCTGCAAACCCTGCTGGGGACCAATAACGTAGCGGTATCAATTGATGCAGTGCATTATTGTGTCAAAGCACGCGGCATTCGTGACGCCACCAGCGCCACCACCACCACGTCACTGGGTGGCCTGTTCAAATCCAGTCAGAATACGCGTCAGGAATTTTTACGCGCGGTGCGTCATCACAGCTGATTCGTACCTTCTTTTGCCTCTCCCGTACGCGGGAGAGGGCTGATTCGCTTAACAGGGAACCTTAATGCAACGCAATATCACGCTGGATTTTATTCGTGGTCTCGCTGTTCTCGGCATTCTGTTACTCAATATCAGCGCCTTTGGTCTTCCTTCCGCTGCTTACCTTAATCCCGCCTGGCGCGGCCTGCCTTCTGTCAGTGATTTCTGGACATGGGCGACGCTCGATCTGTTTGCCCAGGTGAAGTTTCTGACGCTGTTCGCCATTCTGTTTGGTGCCGGTTTACAGATGCTGCTGCCGCGCGGTAAACGCTGGCTGCAGTCGCGCCTGACCTGGCTGGCATTGCTGGGATTTGTCCATGCGGTGTTTTTCTGGGAAGGGGATATCCTGCTTGATTACGGCATTATCGGGCTGATTGCCTGGCGGATGATCCGCGATGTGCCGTCCACCCGTTCGCTGTTTAATACCGGTGTGCTGCTGTACCTGATTGGTGTGGCGGTGCTGGTGGTATTCAATCTGATTTCTGACGGTAAGCCGAACAGCTCATGGCTGCCGGGCGTGGCCGATTTGCAGTATGAAGCTTACTGGAAAGTGGCCGGTGGCTGGGAAGCGGTGCAAAACCGGCTTCATCATCTCTCGTCCAGCCTGCTGGCGCTGGGATCGCAGTATGGCTGGCAGCTGGCGGGTGCGATGATGGTCGGGGGTGCGCTGATGCGCAGCGGCTGGCTGAAAGGCGAATTCAGCCAGCAGCACTACCGCCGTACCGCGTGGTTACTGCTCGCCGTTGCCTTTGCGATTCAGATCCCTGGCATTTTCCTGCAGTGGTATCTGCGCTGGGATTTCCGCTGGACCGCGTTTCTGCTGCAGACACCGCGTGATTTGGGCGCACCGCTGCAGGCGCTGGCCTATGCCGCGTTCTGTTTCGCCTACTGGCCGCAGCTGGCGCAGTTAAAAATAACCCATGCCATCAGTTGCGTTGGTCGTATGGCACTGACCAATTACCTGTTACAAACTCTGCTGTGCACCACACTGTTCTATCACTTCAACTGGTTTATGCAGCTGGATCGCCTGCAACTGCTGGCGGTAGTGCCTGCTGTCTGGGCCTGCAATCTGCTGTTCTCCGTATTGTGGTTACGTTACTTCCGCCAGGGGCCGCTGGAGTGGTTGTGGCGTCATCTGACCCGCCTTGCTGCCGGCCAGCCGGTGGAGAATTCCCGCGCCGGATAATGACGGCCATCACAAAGGTTACAGAATTGTATGTAACCGTTTTCATCTGTGTGACGAGATTCACGCTGTTGCAGCGTCGCGCCTGGCAAAATACCCGACATAAAAAAACCAGATGTCGGGAAAAACGATGCGATCAACTGTTAGCAAGGCCAGGCGTCCATGATTACTATCCGCGATGTTGCACGCCTTGCAGGCGTCTCGGTGGCGACGGTGTCACGTGTGCTGAACAACCACAGCGCGGTGACGGCGGAAACCCGCGAGAATGTGTTGCAGGCGGTGGAATCACTCGGTTACCGTCCGAACGCGAATGCGCAGGCGCTGGCGACCCAGGCCAGCGATACCATTGGCGTGGTGGTGATGGATGTATCCGATCCCTTCTTCGGCGCGCTGGTCAAGGCCGTGGATACTGTCGCCCAGCGGGTCAACAAACATGTGCTGATCAGCAACTCCTGGCATCAGGAAGAGAAAGAGCGCCATGCGATTGAAGTGCTGATTCGTCAGCGCTGCACTGCGTTAATCGTTCACGCGAAAACGCTTTCAGACGCTGAACTGGCGCGTTTTATGGATCAGGTGCCGGGAATGGTGCTGATTAACCGCGTGGTGCCGGGCTACGCCCATCGCTGTGTCTGCCTGGATAATGTCAGCGGCGCGTTAATGGCGACGCGGATGCTGCAACAGCAGGGGCATGGGCGCATTGGTTATCTCTGCTCCTGTCATCCGATTGAAGACGTCCAGCAACGGCGCGAAGGCTGGCATCAGGCGCTGGCAGAGCAGGGGGGCTCTCCACCGGAAAGCTGGATCGCCAGTGGCGAACCCGATATGCAGGGTGGTGAAGCGGCGATGGTGGAACTGCTGGGGCGTAATTTACGCCTGACGGCGGTATTTGCCTACAATGACAGTATGGCGGCCGGTGCGCTCACTGCATTGAAAGATAATGGTATTCGCGTACCGCAGCAGCTTTCCATCATTGGTTTCGACGATATTCCCATTTCCCGCTATACCGATCCGCAACTGACCACTGTGCGCTATCCCATTGTTTCTATGGCAAAACTGGCAACAGAGCTGGCGCTGAAAGGTTCTGCCGGGCAGCTTGATCCTGCGGCTCAGCACTGCTTTATGCCGACCCTGGTGCGTCGTCACTCCGTGGCGGTGAGACAAAGTGTGGAGCCCGTCACTAATTCAGGCGATTCCCCCATGTAACCGTTTCCAATCTGTGAGTAAATTCACAGTTAATTAACATGGCGCTCACTATGATGACAGCGCAATGTCGGGGGGGAAACAAGATGTAACGCATCAGCAGTGAGCGGTGATGCGTCCATATCACCCCGGCGTCACGATTTTTTGACGATGTTTCAGGAAGCATGCGACCCGTTCGATTTTCCGCTACGGCCGGAAGCGAAAAGGGTCAGTCAGCAAGGAAGTCAGGTTTTGCATTGGTAATGTGCAACATGGTGATAACACGCACATTGCCGAGTTTAGTACCGATAGCCTTCCCTGGTGAGCTGACAGCCTCCGGGAAAGGCGCGGAAATACCCTGCCAAATACCGGAGATACTATGAATAAGAAGGCGTTTACCCTCACAGCCCTGGTTGCCAGCATGATGTTTGGCGCAACGGCGCACGCAGCAGATACCCGCATTGGTGTGACCATTTACAAGTATGACGACAACTTTATGTCAGTGGTTCGCAAGGATATTGAGAAAGAAGCCAGGAATTTGCCGGGTGTTCAGCTGTTAATGAACGACTCGCAAAACAGCCAGTCAACCCAGAACGACCAGGTTGACGTGCTGCTGGCGAAAGGCGTGAAAGCCCTGGCAATTAACCTGGTTGACCCAGCGGCTGCGGCTGTAGTGGTGGATAAAGCCAAATCTAACGATGTACCGGTGGTGTTCTTCAACAAAGAGCCAAATGCGAAAGTGATGGCCAGCTATGACAAAGCCTACTACGTGGGTACTGACTCAAAAGAGTCTGGTATCAAGCAGGGCGAGCTGATTGAGAAACACTGGAAAGCGAATTCAGCCTGGGATCTGAATAAAGATGGTCAGATTCAGTTCGTACTGCTGAAAGGCGAGCCGGGTCACCCGGATGCTGAAGCACGTACCAAATACGTGATCGACACCCTGAATAAAGATGGCCTGAAAACCCAGCAGCTGCACATGGATACCGCAATGTGGGATACCGCACAGGCGAAAGACAAAGTGGATGCATGGCTGTCTGGTCCGAACGGTAACAAAATCGAAGTGGTGATCGCCAACAACGATGCCATGGCGATGGGTGCGGTTGAAGCGCTGAAAGCTCACAATAAAACCAGCATTCCGGTCTTCGGTGTGGATGCATTACCAGAAGCGCTGGCGCTGGTTAAATCTGGCGCTATGGCCGGTACGGTACTGAATGATGCGGAAAACCAGGCGAAAGCGACCATTGATATGGCGAACAACCTCGCGAATGGTAAACCTGCAACTGAAGGCACTAACTATAAACTGGACGGCAAAGTGGTTCGCGTTGCTTACGTGCCAATCGATAAAGATAATCTGTCACAGTTCGTGAAATAATCACCGCGGGGAGCCATATTTTATGGCTCCCCGGGTTAACTTGTCCGAATGACTTTTTTCAGCCAGGTAAATTATGGCCAGTGATAATATGACACCGCAGCGTGAGTTCCTGCTGGAGATGACCAATGTCAGTAAGTCATTTCCCGGGGTGAAGGCATTAGACAACGTCAATTTAAAAGTCCGGCCGCACTCGATTCATGCATTGATGGGTGAAAACGGCGCCGGTAAATCGACTTTATTAAAATGCCTGTTTGGTATTTATAGCAAAGATACGGGGAGCATCCTGTTTCAGGGTGAGGAAATTAATTTTAAAAGCTCCAAAGAGGCGCTGGAAAATGGCGTGTCGATGGTGCATCAGGAATTAAACCTGGTTTTACAACGTACCGTCATGGATAACATGTGGCTTGGCCGTTATCCAAAAAAAGGGCTGTTTGTTGACCAGGATAAAATGTATCGCGACACCAAAGCGATATTTGATGAATTAGATATTGATATCGATCCGCGTGAGAAAGTTGCGGTACTGTCTGTGTCGCAGATGCAGATGATCGAAATCGCTAAAGCTTTCTCCTACAACGCGAAAATCGTCATTATGGACGAACCTACCTCGTCATTAACGGAGAAAGAGGTAAACCATCTGTTTACCATTATCCGTAAGTTAAAAGAGCGGGGCTGTGGCATTGTTTATATCTCGCACAAGATGGAAGAGATTTTCCAGCTGTGTGACGAAATAACCGTTCTGCGTGATGGTCAGTGGATTGCCACCCAGCCGCTGGAAGGGCTGGATATGGACAAGATTATCGCCATGATGGTCGGCCGTTCCCTGAGCCAGCGTTTCCCGGATAAAACCAATGTGCCTGGCGAGACGATTCTGGAGGTGCGTAACCTGACGTCACGCAGCCAGCCCTCGATTCGCGACGTGTCGTTTGATTTACGCAAAGGCGAGATCCTGGGGGTTGCCGGGCTGGTTGGCGCGAAACGTACCGATATCGTGGAAACACTGTTTGGTATTCGCGAAAAATCCAGCGGCACCATTAAGCTGCATGGCAAAGCGATTAACAACGACAACGCCAACGAAGCCATTAACCACGGTTTTGCGCTGGTGACGGAAGAACGCCGTTCAACCGGTATTTACGCTTATCTGGATATCGGTTTTAACTCACTGATCTCCAATATCCGTAAATATAAAAACAGCCTCGGTCTGCTCGATAACAGTAAGATGAAAAGCGATACCCAGTGGGTGATTGACTCCATGCGGGTAAAAACGCCTGGACATCATACTGCAATTGGTTCGCTTTCCGGCGGTAACCAGCAAAAGGTCATTATTGGCCGCTGGTTATTAACCCAGCCAGAAATTCTCATGCTCGATGAGCCAACGCGCGGTATTGACGTGGGGGCCAAGTTTGAAATTTATCAGCTGATTGCCGAACTGGCGAAGAAAGAGAAGGGCATTATTATTATCTCTTCTGAAATGCCAGAACTGTTAGGGATTACCGACAGAATACTGGTAATGAGTAATGGCCTGGTTGCGGGCATTGTCGAAACAAAAAACACCACGCAGAACGAAATATTGCGTTTAGCGTCGTTACACCTTTAATGATGTAAGGGCTGTTACCATGAAAGCAGTGAATAAGAAAAATGCGCTCACCTGGTTAAAAGAAGGCGGTATTTACGTCGTATTGCTGGTGTTGCTGGCAATTATTATTTTCCAGGATCCCTCTTTCCTTAGCTTAACTAACTTCAGTAATATTCTGACGCAGTCTTCCGTGCGTGTCATTATCGCACTGGGGGTGGCGGGCCTGATTGTCACCCAGGGCACTGACCTGTCAGCGGGTCGTCAGGTTGGTCTGGCGGCGGTGGTCGCGGCCACGCTGCTGCAGGCGATGGACAACGCCAACAAAGTGTTCCCGAACCTGGAAACAGTGCCGATTCCGCTGGTGATCCTGACCGTGTGTGTGATTGGTGCGCTGATTGGTCTGGTTAACGGGATTATTATTGCCTATCTGAAAGTGACGCCGTTTATTACCACCCTCGGCACCATGATCATTGTCTACGGCATTAACTCACTGTATTTCGATTTTGTCGGTGCTTCGCCTGTGGCGGGCTTTGATTCCGGCTTCTCCACCTTTGCGCAGGGCTTCTTCCGTATCGGTGGCTTTAAGCTCTCCTATATCACCTTCTATGCGATGATCGCCGTGGTGTTTGTCTGGATCCTGTGGAACAAGACGCGCTTTGGTAAAAACATTTTCGCTATCGGTGGTAACCCGGAAGCGGCAAAAGTGTCCGGCGTGAATGTGCCATTAAACCTGATCCTGATCTATGCGCTGTCTGGCGTGTTCTACGCCTTCGGTGGTCTGTTGGAAGCGGGTCGTATCGGCAGTGCGACCAACAACCTCGGCTTTATGTATGAGCTGGATGCCATTGCTGCCTGTGTGGTAGGCGGTGTGTCCTTTGCCGGTGGTGTCGGTACGGTGGCGGGCGTGGTGACCGGTGTGATTATCTTTACCGTGATCAACTACGGTCTGACCTACATCGGCGTTAACCCTTACTGGCAGTACATCATCAAGGGCGGCATTATTATCTTCGCTGTGGCACTCGACTCACTGAAGTATGCGCGTAAGAAATAGTCATGAAGGCAATACCGCCACGGGCTGAACAGCCTGGGCGGTTCTCTCAGGAATACGAACAGTATCGGGAGCCATTTTTGCCAGAGTGAAATGAAACGGGTGGCCGCAGCCACCCGTTTTTTTTATCTTTTTTCCTGCTTCTGCTGCAGTTCCAGCAACTGTTCCGGTGAGACTGCCGGATAGCTTTGCGCGTTTTCCGGTACTTCATGCGGTGCCGGGATCGGCACCAGCGGGCCGAGAAAACGGGGCTCGCGCTTCATAAGATAGAGGTCGGCCAGCGCCCCGAGGCGTGCACCGACTTCGCGCACGCGTACACTCAGCATATCCTTCGGTGAGGGCACGGCATAGCATTGCGCCTGGATACCCATATGCAGCGCAATAAACAGCGCCCGTTCACAGTGGAAGCGCTGCGTGATGATAATAAAGTCGTTGGTATCAAACACCTTACGCGTACGCACAATCGAATCCAGCGTGCGGAAACCGGCATAATCCAGCACGATGTCGCTGGGTTCCACGCCTGCGGCGATCAGATCGCGGCGCATGGTCATCGGCTCGTTGTAGCTCTGCAGGGCATTATCACCGCTCAGCAGCAGATAATTGACCTTGCCGCTGTTGTAGGCGTTAAGCGCACCCTGCATACGATACAGGTAATACTGATTGATCACCCCGGTGCGATAATATTTGGCCGTGCCTAATACCACACCAACCTGGCGATGGGGCAGGGAGGTTAAATCTTCGTAGATATAGGGAGCGGTTTTCCAGCTAATCCAGCGATCCAGGCCGAGCGCAGTGATGACCATCAGCGAGATGATGATAATCAGACTATAAATCAAGCGTTTTAACATGCTTAAGTGTGCTCAGTCTGGCGGAAAAGGGATGAGTCAAGGCTACTTGAGGCGTCGCAGCGAAGCAAGTCACATGCGGTCACCTGCCGTCTTTTTAGGCAATGCCGGGCACTGATGATGTGCCCGGCAGAGACGGGTCAGATAGAGGTGCGACGGTACTGACGATATTGCGGCAGCCAGAAGTTACTGGCGATCGCTTTCGACAGCACATCTTCTGAGGTCACCACTGCAACGCCTGCCAGCTGCGCTGCTTTACCAACCGCCATGGCGATCACTTTGGATACACCCTGGATATCTTTCACATCCGGCAATACCGGACCTGTACCTTCATTCACCAGCGGTGAACAATCGGCCAGCGCACGGCTTGCTGCCATCAGCATGCTGTCGGTGACGCGGGTTGCGCCAGAGGCAATCACACCGAGGCCAATGCCTGGGAAGATATAGGAGTTGTTGCACTGTGCGATAGGGTAAGTGTTGCCTTTTACCATTACCGGGGCAAACGGGCTGCCGGTAGCAACCAGCGCCGCGCCGTCGGTCCAGGTCAGGATATCCTGCGGTGTTGCTTCCACACGTGAGGTCGGGTTGGACAGTGGCATAATAATCGGCCGTGCACAGTGTTTATGCATTTCACGGATGATCTCTTCGGTGAACAGACCTGGCTGGCCTGATACGCCGATCATGATGTCCGGTTTGGCATTACGCACCACATCCAGTAGCGAAACGGAATCAGAACTGACATCCCAGCCTGTCAGTTTGTCACTCTTCTGCACCAGCTTGCTCTGGAAATTGAGCAGGTTAGGCAGTTTGTCAGTCAGCAGGCCAAAGCGATCCACCATAAACACGCGTGCGCGCGCTTCTTCATCGGTGAGACCTTCCGATTTCATCTGCGCGATAATCTGCTCCGCGATACCACAACCGGCGGAACCCGCGCCAAGGAAGACCACTTTCTGATCGCACAGTTTGCTGCCTGCCGCACGGCTGGCGGCAATCAGCGTGCCGAGCGCGACGGCAGCGGTGCCCTGAATATCGTCGTTGAAGCAGCAGACTTCATCACGATAACGCTCCAGCAGTGGCATGGCATTATTCTGCGCGAAATCTTCAAACTGCAGCAGCACGTTTGGCCAGCGGTTTTTCACCGCGAGGATAAATTCATGGACGAATTCATCATACTCTTCGCCAGTAATACGCGGATGACGCCAGCCCATATACAGCGGGTCGTTCAGCAACTGCTGGTTGTTAGTACCGACATCCAGCACCACCGGCAGGGTATAGGCCGGGCTGATACCGCCACAGGCGGTGTACAGCGACAGTTTACCGATAGGAATACCCATACCACCGATACCCTGGTCGCCCAGACCAAGAATACGTTCGCCGTCAGTCACCACGATGACTTTTACATTCTGTTTGGTGGCGTTCTGCAGCATGTCTTCGATATTGGCGCGGTTCGGGTAGGAGATAAACAGACCACGCGCACGGCGGTAAATTTCAGAGAAGTGTTCGCAGGCTGCGCCAACTGTCGGGGTGTAGATGATTGGCATCATCTCTTCGAGATGGTTGTCCAGCAGGCGATAGAACAGGGTTTCGTTGGTGTCCTGGATATTGCGCAGGTAGACGTGTTTGTCGTTATTGTTCTTGAAGTCCTGGAACTGACGCCAGGCGCGTTCCGCCTGTTCTTCGATGGTCTCAACGGTTTCCGGCAACAGCCCATTGAGATTAAAGTCATTACGTTCTTCGACAGAAAAAGCACTGCCTTTATTCAGCAGCGGGAATTCCAGCAAAATAGGTCCGGCGTAAGGTATGTATAACGGTCTTTTACTCTCGTAATCGAGTTCCATTGAAAACTAGCCCCTGGCTTATGATGTTGTGCTGCCAGATCCTAAGATAATTCGTGCAGAAGTACAGCTTTTGTTAACGGCTGATAACAAAAGCTGCGATCTTTATCGAGGTTATTTGTCGCTGATCAAGCGTGCTGAAGAGAAATTGTCCGGACATTTTCGCAACCCAGCGCTTTCAGGGTGGCCTCAGTGGCGGAACGCTGGCTCAGTTTTGCGCTGGTGCTTTCTGCCAGCACCGCGCGAACGACAGGTTCTGCGCTGGCGTTGTGCATATTGCGCAGGATCAGTGCGGCCTGCAGCGGCGGCAGGCTGGGATTAAAGGCGGCGTTTTCGGCATAGCGTCCGGCAAAGATCTGGCCATCGGCGATTTCCAGCGCCACACCGCTATGCGCCTGACTGTAAGGGGCGTGGCTGCGGCTGGCAGCGGCAATCGCCTGTTGTTCCAGCGCATCGCCGGAAGCCAGATAGCCGTGGTCAATCGGGTCCAGCAGCAGGGTATCAATCGCCAGGTCACGCGGACCAAACGCGTGCGGCAGATAATCGGCCAGCGTGGCGGGTGCACGCTCTGGCAGGCAGATACGCAGCTGCGTGCCGCTGTTCAGTTCGTTCATAAACTGGCGGCAATGACCACAGGGTGAGTAGTTAACGGTGATGGCGGCCAGCGCGGTTTCGCCTTTCAGCCAGGCGTGGGTAATTGCGCTCTGTTCGGCATGCACTGTCTGCTGCATGGTTGCGCCGACAAACTCCATATTGGCGCCAAAATACCAGCTGCCGCTGACTCCGCGCGCGACTGCGCCGACATTGAAATTCGACAACGGTGCCACCGCACAGGCGGCGGCCAGTGGCAGCAGCGCCAGTGCCAGCGCATCATCATCAAGAGCAGTATGTTGTTGCAGGGCAGCGATCTGCGATGCGCTAAAGCTGGCGCTAAAGTCACCAGCATTCAGCATCGGTTCCAGCGCATGCTGGAGATCGGGCGTCAGAGTGGTAAACGCAGAGTGAAAACGTGGATGCATTGCGCGCCTCCTGGTGGTGTCGTCATTCGTCATCATAGTCAATGCGTTATATGTGATCTATATCTCTCTGGCAATGCAATCCATGAAAGTTAACTCTGATTTGCGAGACTTATCGCAAGTTTTAGCCCAGCAGCCGCAGCAGCAGCGGAAACATAATCGGTGCCAGCAGTGAGGTAATAATACCGCAGATCACCAGCGCCAGTGAGCTGAACGCGCCTTCCTGGAAATCAATCTCGGCGCAGCGCGCGGTGCCAAGGGCATGCGAGGCATTACCGATCGCCAGTCCGCGTGACGCTTTGCTGCGTACCTGCAGCAGATTGAGCAGCATATGACCAAAGATTGCGCCAAGTAAACCGGCCAGCAGCACACAAATTGCACTGATCGCCGGAATGCCGCCAAGCGAGGCGGAAATGGCCATGGCAATCGGCGTGGTCACCGATTTCGGCAGAATGGTGGCGGCAATTTCCGGGGTCGCGCCCAGCCACAGGGCAATCGCGGTGCCGGAAATCATGGCGCTGAGACTGCCAATAAAGCAGACGCTGATAATCGATTTCCAGCGAGCACGAATTTGATGAATTTGCTCATACAGCGGCAAGGCGAGCGCGACCACCGCCGGCTGCAGCAGGCTGTTCAGCAGGGTACTGCCGGCAAAGTAGCGTGCATACGGCATATTGATCAGTAGCAGAATCGGCACAATCACCACAATCGATACCAGCAGCGGGTTAAGCAGGGCGATTTTGGTTTTTGCCGCCAGCCGGCGTGCGCCAAAGAACACCAGCAGTGTCAGCGGCAGTGACCACCAGAAATCAATCATGATGGCTTTCCTGTTTCACTGGCTTACCCTGCATCCGCTGCGAGGTCAGCGCAACAATCACCAGCACCATCAGTGTGCTGAGTACGCATGAGACAACAATCGGGCCAAACTGAGCGCTGAGAATATCGCCATAGGTCATGATACCGACGCTGATCGGCACAAACAGCAGCGCCATATAGCGGATCAACAGATGGCAGCCCGGTCTGACCCAGTCCACCGGCAGAATTTGCAACGACAGCAGGGCGAACAGTACCAGCATGCCAAGAATACTGCCGGGAATGGTAATGGGGAGCAGGGCAGAGATGCTGATACCGGCATACAGACAAAGATAAATGATGGCGAAAGCACGCAGATAACGCCAGCAGACAGACAGTACAGCGGGCATGACGAACTCCGGTTAGTGATTGTCTTTCCGTATCAGGAAAGGGGCTGGAACTGCACCTTTACCCTATCTGAAGGGGGACTGGAACAGCACCCTCCCCATACAATGGGGGAGGGCTGGGGAGGGGGAAAATCAGCACGGATGCCTCTTGTTCCTCCATCCCTTGCCCTTTCCCCGCGGACGGGGGAAGGGGCAGAAGGGGCGTTACTTCACCTGCATGCCTGGCTGAGCGCCGCTGTCCGGGCTGAGCAGGAAGATATCCTTACCGCCAGGACCCGCCGCCATCACCATGCCTTCCGACACACCAAAACGCATTTTGCGTGGTGCCAGGTTAGCCACCATCACTGTCAGACGACCTTCCAGCACCGCCGGGTCCAGATAAGCGGAACGGATGCCGGAGAACACCTGACGGCTTTCGCCACCTAAATCCAGTGACAGGCGCAGCAGCTTGTCGGAACCGTCGACAAATTCCGCTTTCTGGATCAGCGCAATACGCATATCCACTTTGGCGAAATCATCAAAGGTAATGGTGTCCTGAATGGGATCGTCAGCCAGCGGGCCAGTCAGCGCAGGTTTATTCGCGCTGGCGGCATCTTCTTTCGACGCTTCAATCAGGCCATTCACCTTATCCATTTCGATGCGGTTATACAGCGCTTTAAACGCGGCAATGTCGTGGTTCAGCAGCGGCTGCTCAATGCCGTCCCAGCTCAGTTCGCAGTTCAGGAAGGCTTCAGTGCGTTCTGCCAGCGATGGCACCACCGGCTTCAGCCAGGTCATCAGCACGCGGAACAGGTTGATGCCCATGGTGCAGATGGCCTGCAGATCGGCGTCACGGCCTTCCTGCTTCGCCACCACCCACGGAGCCTGCTCATCGACATAGCGGTTGGCAATATCGGCCAGCGCCATGATTTCGCGGATCGCGCGGCTGAATTCGCGGCTGCTCCAGGCTTCACCAATGCTGGCAGCAGCGTCGGTAAAGGTTTTGTACAGCGCCGGATCGGCCAGTTCGCTCGCCAGCTTGCCGCCGAAACGTTTACTGATAAAGCCTGCGTTGCGCGACGCCAGGTTCACCACTTTGTTAACGATATCGGCATTCACGCGCTGCACGAAATCTTCCAGATTCAGGTCGATATCATCGATGCGTGAAGAGAGTTTCGCTGCGTAGTAGTAGCGCAGGCTGTCGGCATCGAGGTGCTGCAGCCAGGTGCTGGCCTTGATAAAGGTGCCGCGCGATTTCGACATTTTCGCGCCGTTAACTGTCACATAACCGTGCACAAACAGGTTGGTCGGTTTACGGAAGTTGCTGCCTTCCAGCATTGCAGGCCAGAACAGGCTGTGGAAATAGACGATATCTTTGCCGATAAAGTGGTACAGCTCGGCATCAGAATCCTTTCTCCAGAACGCATCGAAATCGATATCGCCACGTTTGTCACACAGGTTTTTGAACGAGCCCATGTAACCAATCGGCGCATCAAGCCAGACGTAGAAGTATTTACCTGGCGCATCCGGGATCTCAAAGCCAAAGTACGGCGCATCACGTGAGATATCCCACTGCTGCAGGCCGGATTCGAACCACTCCTGCATTTTGTTCGCCACCTGCTCCTGCAGGGCGCCGGAGCGGGTCCACGCCTGCAGCATGGCGCTGAATTCCGGCAGATCGAAGAAGAAGTGCTCGGAATCACGCAGCACAGGCGTTGCGCCGGACACCACAGATTTCGGGTCGATCAGCTCGGTCGGGCTGTACGTAGCGCTGCACACTTCGCAGTTATCGCCATACTGATCGGGCGATTTACATTTCGGGCAGGTGCCTTTGACGAAACGGTCAGGCAGGAACATGCCTTTTTCCGGATCGTACAGCTGAGAGATGGTGCGGTTTTTAATAAAACCGTTCTCTTTCAGGCGGCCGTAAATCAGCTCAGACAATTCGCGGTTCTCGTCGCTGTGCGTCGAGTGATAGTTGTCGTAGCTGATGTTAAAGCCAGCAAAATCAGTCTGATGTTCCTGACTCATTTCGGCAATCATCTGCTCTGGCGTAATGCCCATCTGCTGAGCTTTCAGCATAATTGGCGTGCCGTGCGCGTCATCCGCACAGATGAAATAAGCCTGGTTGCCGCGCATTCGCTGGTAACGGACCCAAATATCTGCCTGGATATGCTCGAGCATGTGGCCGAGATGGATAGAACCGTTCGCGTACGGCAGAGCGCACGTTACCAAAATTTTTTTCGCGACTTGAGTCATAGTAGAACTTGCTTTCTTCTGGTTGCAAAGGGGGTTTAGATGTTACCCGAAAGGCCGACCCCGCGTAAACAAAGGGTTTTTTACGCAGCAGGGAAAGCGGGTATTCATGGCAGGCAACGCGCACTGTGCTGACATCTGGTATGCTTAGAGCAAATAGAACTGCTGTCCAGGCGGATGGCGGAGACAAACCATAAAAGTTATCAAGGAGCCGGGATGAGTGCTGAATCCCTGGAGCACCAGACACCTGACCAGCTGCGCGCCATGGTACTGGGCGTACTGATCACCTTCGAACATCCAACCCTGCAACGCGACCTGGGCAAACTGAAAGCACTGCACCATGTGGCGCTGATGGACAATACGCTGCATATCGAACTGCTGATGCCGTTTGCTTGGCAAAGCGCGTTTGAACAGCTGAAAGACAGCACCAGCGCGGAATTGCTGCGTATCACTGGCGCCAGCGCGATTAACTGGCGCCTCAGCCATGATATCGCCACCCTGAAACGGGTGAAGAATCACCCGGGCGTCAATGGCGTGCGCAATATTATTGCGGTCAGCTCTGGCAAAGGTGGAGTGGGGAAATCGAGCACCGCGGTGAATCTGGCGCTGGCCTTGATTGCCGAAGGCGCGAAGGTGGGTATTCTGGATGCAGATATTTACGGACCGTCGCTGCCGAATATGTTAGGAACCGACGACCAGCGACCGACTTCGCCGGATGGCACGCATATGGCGCCGATTATGGCACATGGCCTGGCGACCAACTCGATTGGTTACCTGGTGACGGACGATAACGCGATGGTGTGGCGCGGCCCGATGGCCAGCAAGGCACTGATGCAGTTGCTGAATGAAACGCTGTGGCCGAAACTGGACTACCTGATCCTCGATATGCCACCCGGCACCGGTGATATTCAGCTGACGCTGGCGCAGAATGTGCCGGTCACCGGGGCGATTGTGGTCACGACGCCGCAGGATATTGCCCTGATTGATGCACGCAAAGGCATTGTGATGTTTGAGAAAGTGAATGTGCCGGTGCTGGGCGTGGTCGAGAATATGAGCATGCATATCTGCAGCAACTGCGGCCATCACGAAGCGATTTTCGGCAGCGGCGGCGCACAGCAGCTGGTGGAACGCTACCAGACCCGCTTGCTGAGCCAGTTGCCGTTGCATATTACGCTGCGCGAAGATCTGGATGTCGGCCAGCCGACGGTGGCACGGCGTCCTGACAGTGAATTTACCACGCTCTATCGCCAGCTGGCGGGAGCCGTGGCCGCACAGCTTTACTGGCAGGGTGAGGTGATCCCGGGGGATATCGCGTTTCGCACGGTGTAGGCAGGCTGCTTCGCCATGCGCGGGGAACGCCGGAATGGAGGAGGGGGAATCAGCATCGCGCCCGGCTTTTTGCCCAGCATGACATCAACGATTCATCGCCTCAGCACATAGTGCATCAGCAACCAGCTGCCCTGGTCGCTCTCACCATGGGAAATCACCTGCCAGCCATGCTGTTCATAGAATTCGCGGGCGTGCAGGTTTTCCGTCAGACATTTTAGCGCCCCGGTTGAGGTAAAGCGCTGCTGCACCGCCTGCAGCAGTGCGCTGCCTGCGCCTTTTCCCTGTGCTGCCGGGTCGACAAACAGACTGTGAAGGAAGTTGTCGTTCGGCAGATACGCGGCGAACCCCAGCCGATGCCCCTCGTCTTCGGCCACCAGAATCGTTTCCCCCAGCGTGACGCGATCAAAATCCTCCAGCCGCCAGTCGCTGCTGTCCAGCCAGTGCCAGCTGGCCTTGCGTGAAGCTAAAAATAGCGTGCGTAAAAACGGACGATCGGCTTCGCTAAAGGGACGAATCTGCACAAGGTTCTCCTGCTGACCGGTGACTGCGTAAATTTAGTTAAAAATGGCTGTATTTCTTTTTACTCGGCGCGTGGCAATGCTTACCATACAAATCATATCGTAACCGCAACATGGATTTGCAATGCGCTCTCTTTTGACTTTACTACCGCTTGTGACTTTACTGGCTGCCTGCAGCAGCAAACCGGGTCAGCCCGCTCAACCGCAGACCTCCGGCAATCCTTTTCATGAGAGTAGCACGTCCGCGCCTCGTGGCGGTTTTCTGCTCCAGCCTGCGCACAATATTCACCCGCTCAGCGGCGATTTTGCCGGTAATCCGGCCACCGAGCGTTTTATTGAGCACATGGTGAGTGTGCATGGTTTCGATCGTCAGCAACTGCACGATGTACTGGCGCAGGCGAAGCAGCTGGATTATGTGCTGAAGCTGATGGATCGTCAGGCACCAAGCGTGCAGGGGCCGACTGGCCCGAACGGTGCGTGGATTCGCTATCGCGATAAATTCCTCCAGCCCGCCAATATCCAGAATGGTGTGGTGTTCTGGCATCAGTATCAGGATGCGCTGGACCGCGCGCTGCGTGTTTATGGCGTACCGCCGGAAATCATTGTCGGCATTATTGGCGTGGAAACCCGCTGGGGTCGTGTGATGGGTAAAACACGTATCCTCGATGCGCTGGCAACGCTGGCGTTTGCCTATCCGCGCCGTGCGGAGTATTTCAGCGGTGAGCTGGAAACCTTCCTGCTGATGGCGCGCAGTGAGCAGGATGATCCGCTGGATCTGCGTGGTTCGTTTGCCGGAGCCATGGGTTACGGGCAGTTTATGCCGTCATCGTTTAAGGATTATGCGGTCGATTTTAATGGCGATGGTCATATCAACTTGTGGGACCCGGTTGATGCCATCGGCAGTGTCGCTAACTACTTTAAGCAGCATGGCTGGCAGAGCAATCAGCCGATCGCTATTCAGGCTGTCGGTCAGGCGCCTGCGCTGGAAAGCGGTTTTAAAACCCGTTACAGCCCGGCGACACTGGCGGCAGCAGGCCTGCGACCACAAACGCCACTGCCAGCGAGCAGCCAGCAGGTGAGTCTGCTGAAGTTTGATATGGGTACCTCATATCAGTACTGGTATGGTCTGCCGAACTTCTATGCGATTACCCGCTATAACCACAGCAATCACTATGCAATGGCAGTATGGCAACTGGGTGAAGCGGTGGCGCTGGCGCGTTAATCTTCGTGCAGAGAGTGGCAAAGAAAACAGGGGAGTATGCTCCCCTGTTTTTATTGTGACAATCAGAAGGTTTCCCAGTTGTCATTGCTGCTGCTGGCGGCAGCCGGCAGAGCCTTCGCGGTGCTGACTGGCGCACGCACGGGGGCGATGGCCACTGGTGCAGGCTGCTGGCGACCGATGCGGAAGACCGCCACGGCCTGCGACAGACGACTGGCCTGCGATTCCAGCGAGGCTGATGCGGCCGTCGATTCCTGTACCAGCGTGGCGTTCTGCTGCGTGACGCGATCCATTTCATTGACCGCCTGACCAATCTGGTCGATACCACGGCTCTGTTCATCCGATGCCGAGGAAATTTCGCCCATAATATCGGTCACGCGTACCACGGCACTGACGATCTCCTGCATGGTTTCACCCGCGCTGGCGACCTGCTCGGAACCGACATTCACTCGCTGTACCGAGTTTTCAATCAGCCCTTTAATCTCCTTCGCCGCCTGCGCACTACGCTGGGCGAGGTTACGCACTTCACCTGCCACCACCGCAAAGCCACGACCCTGCTCACCGGCACGTGCGGCTTCAACCGCGGCGTTCAGCGCCAGGATATTGGTCTGGAAGGCGATACCGTCGATGACGCTGGTGATATCGGCAATTTTCTTCGAACTGTCGGCAATATCATGCATGGTTTTCACCACGCCACTGACCACTTTGCCGCCTTTATCGGCCGTCTCGGAGGCGGTTTTCGCCAGATGTGACGCCTGACGGGCGTTGTCGGCGTTCTGTTTCACCGTCGCGGTTAACTGCTCCATACTGGCGGCGGTTTCTTCCAGTGAAGCGGCCTGCTGCTCGGTACGGGCTGACAGGTCGATGTTGCCGGAAGAGATTTCACTGGCGCTGCTGAAGATGGCGTCAGAGCTGTCGCGCACGTTGCTGACGGTGGCGATCAGCGCCTGTTGCATTTCGTTCAGGCTGCCGGCCAGCGTTGCCATTTCGCTGCGGCCGCTGAGCTGCAGTTGCGCGGTCAGGTCACCGCTGGCAATGTTTTTAATCTGGGTCTGCAGCTGGCTGAGTGGCGTCAGCAGGATTTTGCGCACCAGTGTCCAGACAAAGACCACCATCACCAGCACCAGTACCGCCATACCGATCAGTACCACCACCATGGTGTTAAAGCCGCTTTCATTCTGTGCAATGCCCTCTTTCAGCAGCAGGCCATTCTGCTCACGCCATTTTTCATACGCGGTTTCGAGGTTGTCCTGAGCGTCCTGGGCTTCAAGGTTGCCATAAGCCGGGTAGTTATTGGCACGCAGGTACTGGATAGACATCTTCATAATGTCGTACATGCCCTGGTATTTTTTCTCCAGGTCACTGGCGATTTCCGGGTTCTGGCCTGCTACCTGCGGAAATTGTTTGTAGCTGTCAAAGTTTTGCTGTGCGTCTTTCAGCATCACTTCCGCGGTGTCGAGCAGTTTGGTGATCGCTGCCTGCGCTGCCGGGTCTGTCTGGTTTTTTAAGATACGGATTGCCACCCGGTTGATGGTGACGCGGGTTTTTACCAGCGTATGTCTGGCATCACCCATGGCGCTTTGCTGGCCGGAGACGATGCTGCTGGTGGCGAAGTTATCTTTATCCCCATAAATAGCTTTCAGAAAGAGCGAACCAGAAAGGAGTTGCAGCCCGCTGAAGATCACCAGTATCAGGATGAGGCGGATTCAAGTTCGAAGTGCAACGCTAAGCCGCCTGTCTTAACTCTGCAAAGACCACTGAAGGCTGCCGGAACC
>NZ_CBFFRK010000009.1:0-75078 GCF_965644245.1 Erwinia sp. V71 | reverse complement strand
TTCCGGCAGCCTTCAGTGGTCTTTGCAGAGTTAAGACAGGCGGCTTAGCGTTGCACTTCGAACTTGAATCCGCCACCAAGCGTTGCACTTATTATCTGAATTCGCGTATCAATAAAATACTTCAGAGAGTCACGCGGAATAAATGAGGTAAAAAAAATGCAAGATGAAGACGAAAAATATCCTTCTCTACCCCAGTCTGCCACTGTCGACCAAAAGCTTGCGGCGATAGAGGAATACGCCAGCAAAAAAAAACTTAGAGGAATGACGATTAAAGATCATTGCAAAAGAATAACAAGGGAGATGCCAAGCAAGGAAAATCCATCAATAGAGTTAAAAAATTTAGCCATGCAGTTATGTGAAGGGGTCATGACTATGAATTTCACGAAAAACAAGCATGGCATAGACGCAAAAATTGCCTTGGAATCTATAGAGAAAAAATACAAAAAAAACTCAACTGAGTATAGGTATTTAGAGCAGACAGCGAATCTAGCATACTCTGAGTCTAGCTAATAAAAATCAGCCAATTTATCTTACTCCGCTGAAAAATGAAGCATTGGTTGATGATCTATGACTCTGCCTCTTGATGCTTTCCGTGAGAGCATCCACAGTCTGAGGGTTGCTGTTGACGTTCACGGTATTAATGTGGGTGCTATTTGTGGTCTGATTTCCAGAAGCTGACTGCATCTGGTACGGCATTGAATTAGCCAGCCTTCCCTGGGTGTTATAGTACCCCCTAGTACCGCTCATGTTCCCATACACCTTCCCGGTGTAATCTCGGGTTTCTTTTGGAAGGTCGTTTATGTCACTGCCGTTGGCAATCCATTTATCGACATTTCCCATGCCCCAGTTATAAGCTCGAAGGGCATTATCAACATTGCCGCCATATCTTTTTAAAAGCTGGCGCATATATATTGAAGCTGCTGCACGAGACTTACCCGGATCCAGTCTCTCATCTACTTCAGAGTCAACGCGAAGCCCCATATCTCTCGCTGTGTCAGGCATAAACTGATATGCCCCAGTCGCTCCAGAAGCGGTATTATATGCGAGCGGGTTTCCGCCAGATTCTGTCATCATAACTGCATTAAGAAGACCATCTAACTGCGACTGACCAAGATCATTTAGTGAGTGATGTAGAGAGCCTGCATTGGCGTTGCTGATGAATAAGCTTGAAATCCAGCTCCAGAACTTATCACCACTAGCCGCAGCATTCATTGCAGGATCTGGAGCTCCGTTGGTATACATATTCCCACCAACAGAAGCTGATTTGTTGTAGTTAAGGATGCTTCCTACGTCAATTCCGGCCTTTTTGGCTTCTGCCTCTCTTTCTTCAGACCACTTCCCGACAGCCCCTACCGCTACGGCAGCCATTACCAGCGGGTTGGAACGAAGTCCAAGCGCCAGCAGCAGCAAAAGTGCATTTGCGCCGCCAACAGCATCGGTGAACTTCTTCATTGTTTCCCCGGCATCCTTGAAGAAGCCAATAATGTCGCCGTGGTGCTCCTTTATCCAGTCGCCGAATGCTTTCATTGCGGTGATGACTTCCGGCGCAAACGCCATCGCAAGGTCAGTTCGGATACGTGCAAACTCAGCATCCAGCTTGCCAAGGGTAACCAGCAGCTCCTCCTGTTCTTTCACCTGCTGCGCGGTGATGTTGGACTTCTTCGTTTCTGAGTCGACGAGAGACTTCAGCTCACCGGATTTGATCTTGGCCGCGTCTGAGGGGTCGAAACCTGCAGCGGAAAGTACCTGCATCAGGTTTTCCTGGCTGTGGCTTTTGCCGTATCGGGTGAACTCACCCAGCGCCTTGTTTGGGTCGCCGAGGTTGTTAATGTTGAGTCCGGTACGCGCGCCCAGCACCATCAGGTTTTGCGCAGCGCCGGTCAGGCCACCGAAGATTGTCGGGTCGGCGATGTTTGCCAGAGCCATGCGGGCATTGCCGGCAGCGGAGATGAACGCGTCGCCGTTTAACCCTGCCTGCTGGAATCCGCGGCGAACACCGAACACTTTGTTCACATCAGAGCCGAAGAACTTCGCCTGCTGGCTGGCGCGGACAATCTCGTTGGCAGTGGAGCTGAACAGTTGCTTGATGCCGTACAGACCGGCACCAATACCCAGGAACCCGGCGGCAGCCACTGTAACGCCACGGAATGACGAAACGGCGGCTTTACCGAACTGAGTCACCTCTCCAGTCATCGTGCCGAGTGAGCGGTTAATGTTTTTGCTGGAGCGGCCTACCTCATTCTCAAGCTTCGCTACTTCAGTGCCTATCTTGCGCTTTCCGTTCAGAAACTCATCGGCTTTGATGGTTACCTTATAGGCAAGTTCTTCGATAATCATCTCTGCTCCTGATGCTTATGCCATACGCGCTGGTTGAAGTTGTCGACTGAAATCACCTCCAGCAGGTTGTACATATCCCTGACGGATATTTTCTCCTGGAGGTCGGTGTAGGATGCTTTTCCTGAGCAAATAATGGCGTTTATGGTGGGTGAAACATTGACAGTTGAAACCAGTTTGGCCGGAAGGTCTTCCTCTTCAAGAAAGGGGTACTTTACTCTCCGGCGATGGCTAAAAAATCAAAATTAACTTTAAAGACTTTATCCATTACCTGGCGGATGGTGGATACTTCTTCGAAGTCGATGGACTTCACCGCCCTTACCTGCTGGCTGCCGTTATTTGTGATGATGATCTGCACTGTAGCCATTAACCGGTCACGCAGCATTCTGGCAACATCCGGAGATGAGGCAGAGATGACACTGAGGCCAACCGTTGCCAGCCCTGCGCAGCCCATAGCAATCACATCTGGAGGGATTTCAGAGAATTTCGAATCACCCATGGCACGGAAAATATCCTGCGCCATTTCGTCGGCGTCCCATGCCGACATTTCGGTGATAAGGAACTCTTTCCCTTTGTCTCGCCCCTCATCATCAACGATAAACGGGACTTCTTTTCTCGCCATTATGCTGCGCTCCGGGTTGCCGATTCGAAGTGGAAGACTGCTGCTCGTGGCTGCAGAACCCGGCGACCTGGCGGCGTAGGGTTCCAGGTGTACAGAACGCCGTTCACGAAGTTCCACTTAGCGCCAAGCGCCGGAACAATGAGCGTGGCATTGCAGGCAAATGCGGAGATAGCCGCGCGCTCTGCTGCGTACCAGTCATCAATCAGGCTGCCAGCATTCGACGTTGGCATAAGGTTAATGGTGAATTCGGTCGGGTTGAAGATGAATCCGGCGTGGTATTTCCCGTCAGCAGACATCATGTCTTCTTTGTTCTGCAGCGGAGCAGTCTCAAACATGTTGTCTGCTGAGTAGTCATCAACGTCAAAACCGCCAGGGTAATAGGACGGGACGACAATGTTTAATTTGCTATTCGCCGAGGTAATATCGAGTGGCATTTTGTCGTCCTTACAGAATATTGGTCGAAGTCATGTTGATGCTCTGGATCAGCTGGCCGTCAACATAATAGAAAATGGCACCATCGAGGCTTCGCTCGGTGCGAGATGCGCCGGTTTGCTCCGGGATGTAGAAGTACCAGCCCTCGGTGTACAGCACATTGGAAATGTCAGCGCCTACAGCGTCATTCACGATGTTGATTTGCGACTGGTCTAGCGTGACGCCGGCGCGGATTGCACCGAAGTTCTTCGCTGATGTCGCAACGTCGATAACCGCAGAAGAAACCGACGCGTATCCCGTGGCATTAAACGCGTATGAGGCGTTATTGGTGAACAGGTTCGCAAATGCTGCCACCAAGTTAGCGTGAATCCACACCTGGCTAATGAAGCTATCCAGCCACAGGAACTTGCCGCTGATTGCGCCGTCTGCGACGTAGTTCTTCACTGTTGCATTCTGCCCGTATGCGCCGTAGAAGCTGTAGCCGTTTGACAGCAGTGCAGCAGCGGTGGCGTTGTCGGAAACTGTTGGTGAGATACCTGAGAACGCGCGGAATTTGTACGAAACGCGGCCATTAGTGCGATTGAAGTTAAGCGATGCGGAGTATGCCAGCGCAGTAACCGCCTGCAGGTAATCTCCGTACACCGACATCACGTTTTCATAGCCGTTTGCAACCACTACAGCCTGATGGAAGCAGGATTCGTTATTCGCAACAGTCGGCGCTGCAGATGTGTCGTGAGGCACGTAACCATAACGGTTATTCGATGCATTCACCCAGGCACAGATCTCTTCCTTTACTTCATCAGTCAGCTCAACCAGGGAAGATGTCAGCACCCAATCCTGATTGACGTTGACGATCGACTCCAGTGTGTCGGTGACACTCGTTGCGTCAGCGCCGGGAGACGTGGTTGCAGCGGTCGCGGACGTAAGTTTCAGAGCAGTCGCTGCAGTACCATCTTGCGCCACAGAAACGTTACTTGATGCACCAGTAGTGGCAGAGCGGATGATGAAGCGGCTTTGCACCGGCAGCCACTCCACTGTTACGCCAGCACCGATAGCATCCTCAATCTCTTCAGCTGCCTCAGTGAAACTGGTCACTGCGGACAGGTTCAGCGATGCGCTGGTGACTGATGCGCCGTCAACGGTCAGCGTGATGGTTCCGGTAATGCCCTGCAATGCGGAGATTTTCACTCCCTTGAAGCTACCAGATAGCAGCCAGCCAGATACGGCAGACTCAACCAGGCGACCGAACAGGACAGAACCAGGGCGAACAGTGGAATTATCATAACCGGACATATAAAGCGACGCAGCCAGATACTCTTTACTGGTCGTGCCGAATGCCAGGCCGACATCTGATGCGCTGGTGTATTCTGCCACCTTGCCAACCGGCAGAAGTTCGTTATCAGAAAGAAGAAGTCCGTAAACATCCAGCGCCGTTCCCGCGGCATTTACGGTCGATGGCGTGATACTGAAGTCACGACTTAAAGGGATTTTGCTCATGGGTTCGCCTTATCAGCCTGGTTAATAGTGAATTTGGCTTTGTCGAAGTAGTCCTGTGGGACATCTATAGTGATGTGAGCCTGCAGCGAGACGGTGAGCATATATCGCTCCTGCCACTGATTCTCAGCGTTAATCATTGGTGCCTGAATGGCTTCGGTGCTGTATAGCGGCGCAAGGCGAGAATCTATCGCCTTGATTGCGTCGTAGGCGTATGCCGTCCGGAAAACAGTCTCCAGCGCAATCGCCCGGCCTCCCGCATCATCACCGTATATATCAATCTGAATGTCAGCCTGGCGCACTTCGGTAAAGCCAATGGCGCTGGTTGATGGTGATCCGGTGTCTTTGTTGATTTCCCGCGTGGTGGAAAGGCGGGTAAAGCGCAGTGGGGTCATGATGCAGAACTGACCCTTCGGCATCGGCACCCTGTCAACCTGCGCCTGCAGAACCTCCCCACAAATAGGCTCTACGAAATCAGCCAGCACATCGATGATGTTGTCTATCGTGAAGTCATTCATTCATCCACCTGCAGGCACCCCAGCAAACGTGACCAGTCTGGCCAAAGCTCCAGTGGCTCAATGACCAGCCATGTTTTACCGTCAACGATGAACAGGTCACCGCCCTTTTGCATCTCACGGTTGACGCTGTAGAAGTTGCCGTTGACGTGGATGGACTTGAACAAGCCCTGGATATTGAGGCCATCTACATGCTGTAAATCGCCTTTGGTTAGCGGTTGAAACTGAATGGTGATTTGCTCGTCTGGTTCATACTGAGGAATGGGTTTGCGCCCCGGCCCCATGACTTCGCCAGAGTACCGGCGTACCACCGCTGAAATGTTTGGGTTAACTCGCCGGGTGGCAGCGTTGGCAATGTTACGTAGGTTCAATGTCGCTCACCTCATAGTTGACATCGCCGATCATGACCTTCGTATCCACCAGTGGCTTGGTTGAATCATTACCACGAGAACGACGGGCGGCTAAGGTGGAAGGTAGAAGTGCTGGTGACATTAATGAAGCTATCGATTCCTGAACATCACCCTGAATTTGCGCACCGACAACCTCAAGAACTTGATCAACCGACCGCCCAGACTGAATGCCACGAGATATTGTTTCCGACCATTCTTTACTGTGATCTGATATGGCATTCCTGAAGTACGGTCGAGGCTGCTGATTATTAGCCGGGTCACCATACTCGCTTCTGGTTGCCGCCATTGCTACTGGAGTTCCGTCAGGATAAGTGGCTCCATCAATGAAACCGACCTTAACCTGCATGGAAGCCAATTTCGACGCGACATTATTCAGATATTCTTCAATAGCATCAGCCATAAACGCTCCCCGGATAGTAGTTCGCCATGCGATATACTTTCGTTGCCTGCCAGAAATCCATGCCGTATGGACTCTGCGTATACCAGGCATAGCGAAACTCTACCGCGCCCATATCCAAAGAAACGGACACGCTCCCTTCAGAAGCCGAGGAGACGCGCCCTGCCAATCCTTTCTTACCGTTACCATCAGAATCTCCGTATCGCATGTACGCGAGGTGAGCCATAAGCAGATAGAGCAGTCGCTCACGCTTAACGACATCCTCTACAAGAGAATATTCGGAGTTGTTCAGATAGTCGGTTGACTGGTCGAAAAGGAATGGCAGGGCAGGGTCTGCTACGTTGGAGAACTCAGGGAACATGGCGCGGAACTTGTCGGTATCAAGCGCCACGATTGCCATGATTTATTCCTCTTTGTCGGGCTTTGTCGTCTGTTTTTTCGGGTCGAGTTGCTCCATGCCGGTCTTCTGGCCGACGCGCTCTTTCGATGCGTCAGCAGCAGACTTTTCATCAGTTACAGCAAACACCACGCCGTTTTTGATGACAGGCTGGTCTGCGAAGGTTTTTGCAAACCCCTCCCACAAGTCGGCAGGAACCTCTCGAGTAATCCCGAACCCGTTAATCAGCATCGAATCGTTTGTGCCCGCGAGCTTTAGCTTTTGACCTCCATGGCTGATGACCAGGCCGGCGGGGAGTTTGCAGCCGATGATATAGGTTGATGGTTTAGCTGACATTATGCCCCCAGCATTTGAGCAAACAGGAATGGCTGCGTGATTACCGCGCCGTAAGTGGTGCCAGAGTATTTCTGCTTGTACGAAGAAACCTCAGTAACCAATGGATGCGCGCGAAGTTTCTCGCTGTACGCCATAAAGCCAACTTCCTGACCCTGTGCAGTTTCAACGAACATCTGGATCAGCTCGCCTGCGTCTGTGCTGTACTGAGGTGCTGTCTCAAAGCGCATGTTCGGGAACGCTTTCTTCAGCATGTCTTCCAGAGAGGTTGCGAAGATTTCGTTCGCAGACTTCAGGTTAACGCTCAGCTTGTTGGACATCGCCAGCACGAGGTTAGATGACATATCTACGCCGTCGCCAACGATACCGTTAGTGCGCGCCACCAAGTCTTCGTACAGCGCCAAAATGTCGTTGTACTTGTCGACAACCTGCTTGTCTTTCCAGAGAACACTGCCACCCACTGTCAGAGGGGTGATCGGTGCAGGCAGTGACGGGTCGTTCAGCAGGCCGTAATTGCGCAGTCCTGCAACGCCGTAGAAATAGAACTTGTTTTGATCCTGGTCGAGGACGTTTACTGCCGCACGCTGCTTTTTTGCTGCGTAGGGCAGCATAGCCAGGCCATAACGCTCCTGCTCCAGCTCACCGTATTGCACCATAGTCTGGTAGCGATAAACGTCACGATTTTCCCATGACGGAGTAACCTGCACCGCACCCTGCTCGCTGTAGTCGTCATACGCCACAGTGTCGCCAGTTTCTTCGATGCGCTGGATCATGAAGCTATCCTGTGCCCAGGAACCGCGCTTCTCTTCACGACCGAGAATGGCCGTAGCTCGGTTAGGGGTGAACAGCGTCTCAACGATGGTCGGGTCGATGAAGGTTGAAACGATGGCTGGGATACCACCGTTTGGAGCCATGCTTGGCTGAGGATCAGCATCCATCGCCAGGCGGTTCACAGAAGGCTGCAGATAGATGCCCTGGGCGTTAGCAACCTGCTGGAAGTCTTTAAATGATGGTTGTGGCATTACGCTTTACTCCAGGAAGAAATAATTACCAGGTCGCCTACTGCAGCACCCTGAGAAACATACCAGTCGGTTTCAACGTGACCGGCGACAGTTTCACCCTCTGCGCCTGTGGCAATAGAGCCATCCGTTACGCTGGCGAAAACTTTCTGGCCAACAGTCGCAACAGTGGACGATTTAACCCAGAAGTCACCGCCGACTTTTGGTGAAATTTCCACTCCACCACGAATCAGCATGCTTGCGCTCTGACCGTAACCGATGATTGCCTGCGCCAGGTTCTGGATGAAGCCAACCGGTTTGGAATCTGCTGCCGGAGCTACGTTGGTTACAACTTTCGGGTCAGTGGCATCACGGAAGACGAATGTTGCGATAGTTACGCCAGCGGTTGCTGATTTAAACGCACCCGGGCCGCCCGCTGCAGCGATAATTGGCGAGGATGACGCCGGATGGCCTACCTGACCGACACCGCGATAGATGCCTACACTTTCTTGAAATGCCATTATGCTTTACCCCCGCGGATCATTTTCATAACTTCGGATTTGGTGTCACCACTCAGATGATGAGGGGCAGAGTCTTGCGCCATTGCGGCCGGACGGGCATAAGCTTTGAAGACCGAACTCAACGCAGAGACCGGCAGCGTAGCGTGATCGTCACACCCAAGCTGCTTAAGCGCGGTGCGATAGACCTCTTCGGCGCTGTCGCAGGCCAGTTCACCAACAACCGGACGAACATCACGCTCGGCCTGACGCAGGGCAACGAAGCGCTGCTCAACGGCCTGAGTGGCAGACTTGATCGCAGAGTCCATCGCTAAACGGCTGTCGTTTGCCATTTTTGCTTTGTCCTTCTTATCGTCTTCATCTTCGTCTTCCGCTTTTTTATCTTTCTTGTCTTTGCCGTCGTCATCTTCATCGGCGGCGCGGCGATCTTTTTCGCGGTCTTTTTTCTCGCGTTCTTCACGCTCTTTCAGTTCGCGCTCTTCGCGAGCCAGGCGTTCAGCTTCGGACTCGTTGTCCTTTTCTGCCCGCGTAGCATCATCTTTGATGACCTTGCTGACTTCTTTTTTCACTTCTTCGGGGTCAGCATCGCTTGCCAGTTTCGGCAGGATATAGGCCCAGAACTTGTCTAATTTGGACATTAGCGTTTTTCCTATTGAAGGTTTGGAGTCATAAACAAACACGTCGGAACCAGCCCGACCACTTGGCACGATTGCCACGTGATTACAAACGATGTCGCGCATAACTCCATCGTATGCCTCGCCCTCGTACACGCCTGGCGTCATGTCGAGACGGTAGCGGTATGAGGATGAATTTTCTTTCTGCCTCTCGGTCTCGATACCCATGATGGAATCGACATCCCAGATGACCATTGAGTTTTTCAGATAGGTTCCGTCAAACTCGGCGCTCTCTCCGGTTGAACCGATAATGGCGTCTTTCGGCGGGTCGACAACGCTAACGCCAATGTGCTGGTTGAGAACTGGCTTGTTATTGAACGTTGACACAGCCTTTAACAGTTCTTCCGGGTCGCGAAGCAGTCGGTAAGCTTTATTGGGCTCTAAACCAAATCTTTCCGAGTCAGGAATCTCTTTCCCGTAATAGACGCACACATTGGCTTTGCTGATTGGCGTCAGCGACACATGAAGCATTCCGTCGGCGTCATAGCGCCTGACGCTCTCCTTATCAAAGGCAAACTTCACATCTTTCATGCTTTTACCTTTCTTCAGGCAATAAAAAAGGTCGCCTTAGCGACCTTGTCTTGTTGTTTAAATCAGAACGGCAATACCGGCTTCCATGTACACCCGCAATTTGGTAACTGACCGGGCATGATGTACTCACCGTCAATCAGGCAGCCTTCGGACAGCTTGAAGCGCTTGCGCTCCTTTCCGGCTTTAACGTGGCTCTGTCGCGGCTTATTACCGCCACCGCTATGCACCCACTCACCTTCGGTGATTCCGGCAGCCTGCTGTCTTGCTGCTGACAGGGCGCTGGTCGCCTTGCGGGTCTGGTCACGAGCTATGAACTCAGCCCTTCGCCGGGTGATGCCGTGACGCTTGCCGAAGTTAGCTTCAATCTCATCAGCCAGTGCTTTCCTGTCGCCACCACGCGCAACAGCCCGGTAAACCATCCCCTCGACCTCGGTGAAGTATTTCTCAGGGATAGAGCGTATCAGCGACACATTCTCAGCAATGATGGCATCGACCTTCTCGGTCATTGCCGGCGTCCATTGCATGTTGATGGTGATCGCCTCTTTTCTCGCAGAAGCCAGCAACCCACGATCAACCGCAGATTCTGTTTTTTTCACCAGACCATCAGATATCGGAATGGCTTTACTGACGAACAAATCAACCCACTTCCTTGCCAATGCGTCGAGCGCACGCTTAACCAGTTGCACCGGGTTGGCGTCCATTGCCAGTTGTGAATCCTGCGCCAGAGGGTTATCACGGATGATATCGAGCACCTGGCGCTTAACGTCGTCGTTCATCTCGCGTATCTCTGCGAGTAATTCCCGCTGATACCACTTGATGTTTCCGGCGTTATAGTTGACTGCCTTCAGGCTCTTCGTCTTCTTCCGGCTCATAGTCACCATCCAGATTTTCGAAACCGGCGTTTTCAATGCCTTTCAGTGCTTCACGCGCTTCTTCAGAGCTGACAAGTTGGCTGTCTGCTGCCACCGCTACCGTTTCAACTCGCAACTTGGCGATTTCAGCACGCTCTTTTTCGCTAATTTCATCCAGAGGTTTGAACTCGAAATAGATGTCATCGTTGATAGCGCCGAACTCTGAAAGCTGAATCAGCTTGAAGATGTTCTCCAGAGGCCGACGCATCTCGCCATCCTGATACCCGGAAACCGTTTCGTGCCAGGTTGCAAGCTCGGAATCTCCGGATGCATTAAGACCAGCGGGCGCATTACCAAGCAGCTTGAGGTTAGTGATGCGCGCAGGGAGACAGAGCTGGTCCTGATAGTTAGACAGGAGGTTTGACAGCTCACTGAGGGAGGTCTGCATGTGCAGAAGATCCTCATCGTTGTCGATAGCCCAGATGCCAAAGTTATCCTGATACTGCGTGAACAGCTTAATGCGCTTGTCGAACTGACCTGGCTCCTGCAGCCGTGCATCCATATCAGTTTTCAGTGCCCGCATGCGCAATGTGCGGAGAATCTTTATCACGTTCTTCTTGGCGTCACGCCAGTCATCAACGTAATCCTCCATCATCTGCGTGAGAGACAGCCCGCCGAAGTTGTACGACGGTTTGAGGATGTCTGGTACAGGGCGGCTGACGATATCCATGAAACGGGATTCGTGAACCGTGTCGCCCATGACGAACCAGGATTGCGGTTTATAGAATCCTTCCTGAAGCGGCCAGCGGGTGTTGTATAGAGCCGGATATACCCAGGTGGGGTCGACAACACGCAGCCCTTTCAGTGATCCTTTGGTAATCTTCCGGGGGTCAAGGAACAGCGGCTTACTCAGTTCATCGCCGATAGCGCCGACATCGATAAAGATGTGAGCCACGCCAAACATCGAGTCCTGACGAACAGCCTCGTGCATCAGGCGCTTAACGTCGTACTTCTCCAGCGCCCTTTCCATCTCATCAATCGCTGGATCATGGTCGCCTTCCTTGCGGCTCTTAACCTCAATCCAGTTACGGGTCATCTCGTCAGCGAACACGTTGTGCATGTTCGAGTATTCTACCTGCTGAGACATTGCTGCCAGAGCAGGGTAACCACGGAACCCGGAATATTCAGTACCGGCATACATCGCGTTAATCGCTTCGTATGGAGTGGCATCCATTGCGAAGGTGACCTTCTCTTTTCCTTCAGGTATGACGCCCGGCAACGGTTCGTAGGTTTTAAACTCAGCCATCGGCACTGCATCATTAGCAACCGCCGCAGAGTCCAGGTGCATCTGCGTAATTTTTGCTAACTCCCGGCGAGTTGCCTGCGCGGCTTTACGTCTTGTCATTGAAGTATCTCGTCAGGGATATGGAATGGCTTGTGAATCGGCGCGAATGCCATGATTAGGGAGTCAGCCATGTTTGGTGATGGTATGCCGCGCTTCTTCATGTCTTTTTTGCTCTCAACCTTCACGCGCCCGTTATTGTCGTAATCCACCCACGGGCGGGACAGCTCAGCCTTCAGGTATTCGAGTTGCTTAATGCCGGATGACAGGCTGATTAGCTGGTCATCGGTGAATTGCTTCACAAATTCAGTGTCATTCGGATTTGCTTCGAGGTGCTTAATCACTCGCCAGGTGTTATAGAACCGGTCACGAACACCCCACCACGCTTGTGCCTTGATGTTGGAAAACATGTCTTTGTTGGTTTTGCCGTCTGCATATTTTGCTTCTGGCTTAAACACAGACTCACCGGCATTAAAGCCAGTGGCTGGAATGCGACACACGCGCTTCAGGTGCGCTTTTACGCCAGCCCCAACACCGATAGAGTCGTAAACAATCTCGCTTGCTCTTACCTCTTCTGCGTAGTTCTTAACGCGGTCAGCAGAGGTGATTACGTCGCCTTTGTTCCACTGCTGGCAGTCAATGACAACCGACCCATGAGCAAGAGTGGTGGCGTTACTATCTTCACCCTCGTCAGCCACGTCGAAGCCGACACGCTTGCGACCGGATGCGGAAAATCCGATTTTCAGGTGAGCATCTACAGCAGCTGCAATCCACGACGGCTTGATGATTGCCATGTCGCTGTCTGCAACCGGCTCTCCTTCCCAGATGTGCAGGTAAAGGTCGTAGTCCCGCTCTTTGCACTCAGCCATCTGCGCCGGCAGCGGGGAATCATCGAAGAACGGGTTGTGGTTGTAATTCGCCTTGAGAACCACAGCCCCGGATGGCGGGTTGACAATAAAGCGCTGATAAGTGTCGTCAAGGATGTTTTTGGGGTTAAAGCTCACCCAAATCTCAGAATGCTTGTCGCCGCGAATGGAGGGGATCAGCACATCCCATGAATCTTTAGTAACCGCCTCTGCCTCTTCCACCCAGCAAATGCCAACGCCCTGAATTGACTTAATCTTGGTTACATTGTTCTTTATGCCGGCAAAGACAAAACTTGCACCGGTTGCTAGGTGAACAATGGTGTTTTTCTGGATTTCAAACTCATGCGAGTAACCAAGGCGATCTATCGTCTCGCACAGCAGCTTGTGTACCGAGTCACTAATAGCCCCCTGAAACTCACGAGTGCACAAAATTACGGTCTTAATGCGACGCGATATCTCAATAGCCAGCTCAGCGAAGAAATACGACTTACCACTCCCCCTTCCGCCGTAAGCCACTTTGTAAGGCGCGCTCTCAGCGAAAGGAAGAAAGTATGGGTTAGCCATTGAAAATATCCTTGATGGAGCGAGTCTCGACCGTTACGCCACCGCTAATTTCTGTTTTCTCTTTGAACGCCTGCACATCGACGTGCTTGCCGAGCAACTCAAGGTTCTTCACCTTGTCGGGCCACTTCACTTTCTTCAGTAGGCCTGCTGCGTCACCTGCTATTTCGGTTACGTCCATACCGGATAATGTCGTGCGCCATACTTTGGGCCAGTCTTTAATCGGCTTAAGCTCGCCATTGGCAAGGAGAATGTCGAGCACATCCATCTGGTCAATCTCAACCAGGCGACGAAGCACGTAGGCGGCGTCAATACCAACCCTTTCATTCCTGTCGGCTTTCAGCTCACTGATTCGTGATTGCACCATAACATTTGATAACAGACGGCTGGATTGCTCTTGAGCGGTCTTTTCGCTGTATCCCGCCCTAATGGCTGCCTGAGTGGCATTGAGGTCAACTATGAACTCACGGGCAAACAGCTCTTGTTTGTCGGTGAGCTTTGCCATTTATTTCTCTCTGGTGATCGTTGCCTGTTCGATACTGACAACGTGATCGAGGTTAATGTATATCTCTATACCATCCTCGCGAGTAAGCGTGATTGATTGTGGTCTTGACTGACCAGAACACCTCAGAGGCAGAGGGATATACCCTTCATCCACCCTGCTATCTATGTAGCGCACTACGGCAGCAACTTTTTCAATGACTATTGGCATTTAGAATTATCCACTGGGTGGGTTGAATACATTGCGGTGATTGGCGATACACGCGCCGATTTAAACTTACATAAAACTCTGTTGCCGTGCCTTTGATGGGTCTTTGTCAGAATTTTATAAAGTGCGTTAATCGTCGCTTACGCCAAGCTGACCGGAGTTACGCATTGACTGCATAAGCTCGGATATAGTTGTTCCCATGGCCCCAATAGCTGCAATTACATTCTTGTATTGTTATTTCAGGCACTGTTCACGCACATACGCTTGCAGGCCGGTTAGTTGACTGGTAATTGTGCTGATCCGCTCTCGGAGGGTGAAATAATCCCGTTGAGCGGCGTCAGTAAGTCGGGGGCTGGCTGCATCATCCACGCTGGCGGCGCCGGTGGTGTTGTTTTTGGTGCTGCAGGTGGCGTTGAGCTGCAGCCGCTTACGGCCATCAGCAACATCACGCTGCAATCCATCAATAGTCGCTTTGGCATCAACCAGTTCCCCGGTGTATTTGGCATCCAGTGCAGCAACGTCGCGCTGACGGGTTTGCATGTCGCTGATAGTGTCATTAGCCAGCTTCAGGCCGCTTTCTGCTCTATCAGCGCGCCTAGTCTCATCGCCTGACTGGTCGTAGAAATAAGCAGTGGCACCACAAAGCAGCAAGATAACAATCAGCAGAACCAACTCAAGCCTGCTCATTTCAGCCCATCCAGGCAAAGCTTCTTCTCTGCATCTCGCCGCTTAACCAAACCTGGTAGCACCTGATTTCCCGCGTATACCCAGCGGGTAAATTCATTGCACGCACCAGCCGTGTAGCCTGCGCGAAAATATCGGAACATCGTCGATTTTTGCATGCTGGCGCATCCGGCATTAAAGGTGATGCTGGTTGCTGCGCTGAATGTGTTATCGGAAAGGCTTTTCCCACTGGCGTATCGGTTAACGCAACTCTCCGCCTCCAGAATGTTCTTTTGCCAGTCGGCGGCGATCTGCGCATCAGTCTTCACAGTACCGGCCACTACACCGTGAGTGTTCCCGATGCCGTCCGTCAGCACGCCAGCGGGACATACATATGGCGAACGGCGGCAGGATTCAGCATTGCCGATCAGCTCCAGCCCGCGCTCATTCGTGCGAACATGGCCGTTTGACAGCACCACAGCGATGATCGCCATAACAGAACACACCCCACCAGCAACACCACCAGCTTTTTTTAGTGTCGCCATTTAGTCATCCTGTGGTGGAGTTAGAACGTTGCCGCGAGCCAGCGCGTTCTCATAAGCGCGAGTCTGGCGATATTTGAAGTAGAGATTGGTGAAGTAAGTTGCGAGGCCAATCACGATACCGCTGATCAGAGCGATGACGTTCCAGTCCAGTCCATGAAACCATTCGAACATGCCGCCAGCGCCCCCACATATCAGGCCGCCTGACGTGCAGTAAGTTGCAGCCGATGCGATTTTATCAGGCATAGTTTTAACCATAGCCACCTCCGTATTTTCGGATGGCGCTGTCTGTAGTAACAAAAGGAAAGTCGCCCGCTGCCACGATCGGGAAAGGTTTTCGTTGCAGTGATTGGCAGGGGCGAAAAAGCATCAATCTCGCCAAAGAATCAATACACATAATACACACAAACCCTTGCATTTAAGTGTGTATTATGTGTATAATGATTCCATCAGTTAACGAGACGGAGGAAGTTTGAAGAGTTCGGAACTGATAAAACTGTTAGAGAAAAACGGCTGGATACTGGAGAGAGTTAAGGGCAGTCACCACCAGTTCAGCCACCCGGATTTCCCTAACATAGTCACGGTTCCGCACCCCAAAAAGGATTTGAAGACTGGCACAGTTCACCAAATCATGAAGGATGCGAAACTTAAGTAATCAGGAGCCGCCCGCAAGGGCGCTCTTTTTGCGTGAGGTAAATGCATGTTGTATTCAGCATACGTCGAAATCGATACTGATGGCTCAGCCAGCGGTTATTTCCCTGATGTGCCGGGCTGTATTTTTGCCGGAGACACACCAGAGGAAACAATAAAAGACGCTCACTCAGCGCTGGAAGCTCATTTCGAGTTAATGGCTGAAAAAGGACTTGCTATTCCTGATGCATCCGCCACCTGGCGAATGGATATGTCGCCAGAAAACGGTAGCGGGGAGGAAGACAAGCAAGGCGGCTGGGTTTATATCGAGATCGACACAACTAAATATCTCGGGAAGTCAGAGCGCATCAATATCACCATGCCACACCTGCTGATCGAGAAAATCGATAAAGCCGTAGGCCAAAACTCTCGTTACAGCAGTCGCAGCCACTTTATCGCTGAAGCTGCACGTAAAGAGCTATCGCAGATCTAAGCAACTATCTCCGTCTCACCAGGCCGCGCATGCGGCCTTTTTTATGTCCTGTTACGGTGGACCACCGTCGCTGTGCTACCAGCGGGATTTGGCGAGTTATATGGAGCATCTGGCCGGAATCGAACCGGCATCATCTGCTTGGAAGGCAGAGGTAATTGCCAATATACGACAGATGCAGAATTGCCCTCTGTGGCTGGAGAGGGACAATAAAAAAGCCAGATGGCGGAACGGTGAGGTTAATCACCCGGCGCATCTGGCTTTGATTTGTCGCTCAGTTCGTTTTACGCCCCGAGCATACAGCAAATATGCCAGGTGGCTTGCCCTTTGTCTTTAGCAGTTAGTGCTATTTTTCTATTCACGCTGCAATTTTAAGAATCTCCTTCTCCATTTCACGCTTAACGGCGTAATACATTTCCCCTTCCAGGATGTCCTGCGCCCATTCCATTCTATTTCTGGCTTCCTTGGTCGTGAGGCTGCAGTGATAAATCAGAGATGACGCGATGTTTTGCGCGCTCTTGCGCTTGCAATACCGTAATCTGGCTATGTTCCGGATTGGGTTGTCCCGGCCAAATGTCTTAACCATGACCATCTCCATAAAGCATGCATCATCTGATTCTTTGGCGAGAGCGATGATGTTTGCTGATGAGGATTGCGGTATCAGTAAGTCACGAGCTTTGCGATAGAGTTCTTCGCCGCGCAGGCCGTCACAGTGAAGCTGTGTGACGATTTTCTCTATCTGCTTACCCTTCTGCTCACTCCATTCACTGCGCATCATTAAGCGACCGATTACGTTGATTTCACCGCGTTCGAAGTCTTCTCCGCCGAGATGGTCACCCCACACGGTTAACAGATTGCGCACCCATGCCTGTTGAGATTGATTAATCGTCTTCCAGCCATTACCGAATAACCGGCGCATATCCGCTGCTGAGCGCACTCCGGCCAGGCGAACAATTTGCTGATAGTCGCGTTCAATTCGCATGTTTAACCCCCATGAGTTTTGCTGTGTTCCGCAATATGCGGTAATTTATTTCGAACATCCGGCGGGATCGGTACATTCGCAGTAGCTGCCATTTCTTTCTGAGGTAGTCGGTCACTATTCCACCATCTCGTTTTGCCACAGGGGTAGAGGGTCTTTATGTCCGGTCTTCCGAATACGGGCCTTGGCATTTCGCTCAATCTGGATGAGCTTTTCGATGTTCTGCCGGCGCTGGGTTTCTTCTCTGCGGAGGTGCTTCACGTTTTGTAAGTAACGATTCTCCGTTTCACACAGATGCAGGATGTAATTGAATGGCTCAACCAGTGCGTTACAGCGACGACAGCGAAGAGTTCGCTCTTTCTCATCGACCAGAACAGCATCATGGTGGCAGTAGATCTTCCCGGCATCCTCCCGCCTCATTGCCAGTTCATCATCCAGATCCTGCTTCCTCTCAGGGAATGAGACGACATTGCTTAACTCTCTTTCCGTTTCGGTAGTCATGCAGCTTCCCTCTCTTTGAATAATGCCCGCAGCAAAGCCCTGTAACGTGCCCTTATGGTGTCCAGTTCTTCCCGCGTGTATCGGTGGGGGTTGTTGTCAGATTCAATAGCCAGCACGCGTTTAAGGCCGATTTTGGCTATGAGCGCTATACGGTATGAACCAATCGCGCCGGAGTGATGGATATTGCAGGCTGAACACTGGCTGTGACAGTTATCCTCATTGAACCGAAGGTGTGATGCCGCTGCTGTCGTCCGAAAATGCCCGGCGTGATAACTTACCGCCGTTGTGCTGCCGCAGCTGATGCAGATATTCCCGTCCCGCGCTCTAATGTAGTCGTTAAACACTCGCTGAGTCATATTCACCCAGTGGCTTAACGGCTTCACATCTGCCTTGCGTTTGTTCCATGCCGCGCGCTGCTCTTTCTCCAGGCGCTTTTGCTTGCGCTCGGATAGCTGGTTAGCGAGTTGAATTGCACATTTTGGTGAGCAGACGGTTTGGAGGCTATTGCGGGGGATGAATTTCACAGGGCAGCATTTGCACTTCTTCGGCTTAGGCGGTTTTTGCTTAATGGCCTTGACCATCTTCACCCCCTTCCGGCTCACCAAGCCCATATGACCGGCGGCAATCTTCACACACATGCGTCTCTGTTGGATCCAGCGGGTTGCCACATCCGCCGCAGCGTGGGCTATGACCAGCATCGATGTTCATATCGCGTGTCCTTTTTCGGTGGGTGATTTCCTTCCGGCAGCAACGCCGATACCAGCCACAGTCGCGGGTCGGTAGCTATTGCCTTTCTGGTCTGGATGTTTCGGGATGCATATCGGGAGAGGAGTTCGTTTGCGGTGTCAGTGTCGAGAGGGTCATGGGTATACCAGCTCATCTTCATGAATATTTCCTGTAGATGTATCCACACCGCGCTTTGTTGATTCCTGTTGCAGCTGCTATTTCGTGGTACTTCATGCCCTGCAATCGCATGGTGATCACCTGCCGTGCTTCTTCCGGGCTAACCTCTTTCTCGCTCCTAATCGGTAACGATGCGCAGTACCTCCTGATTGCACCGTGAACGCTGCACGCTGGCCGGTTGATCAGTTTTGCTATCTGCGAAGGGGTGTGATCTGCAGATAGCATCTCGATGGTTTTTATCTCTGTTGTTGTGAAAGGTCTGCTTCTCATGCTGCTCTGCTCCTGTCTAATCCGCACGCCACGCCTGGCAATAAGTCGAAGGACTGATCGCACTGATTGCCCCACATATCCCAGCCCGCCACACTGTCACGGCTGAAAAGCTCACAGCGCGGGACATCGCCCAGCAATCTAACCAGAAGGTCACGAAACTCAGGCGGCTTCGCGCTGTGCTGCATGCGAGGTGAGGACAGGTGCTGACATATCGAAGCATCCATTCGCTCAGGCAGCTTACCTTTCACCGCAAACAGACAGTCTTCACTATTGGCTCGGGTCATGTGTCCCATACCGATTGCGCTGTTGCCCTTCTTTTTGTTCGTCTTGTGCCAGGTGAATCCTTTCATGGTCATCAGTCGAAATCCCCAAGCCTCGACCACCTTCAACGCCTCGACTGGCTGCGTCGGCACCCACCACATCGCCAGAAGGCAGCTTTCGGCAGCCAGATCCCAAACAGGCAGGCGGCAGATATCCTGGATGTTCATGGTCTGGTATTTATGGCTGGCGCCACGATCACCATCGTTCGCCTTGTCGCGGTATGTCCATGGAGGGTCGGCATAGATCAGATTGAATTTATGCATTTTGAGTATCCTTTAATTTCCTGTACTCGCTGTCATCCGGCACGGTCAGGCTGCATCCGATATTCAGCGCCCAGCCTTCAACCTGCGTCAGGAAGAAATGCATTTCGCCGTTATCGAGGTCAGCTGTGTGTTTAAGAGAGCGGATTGATGTTTTTTCGCCTGTCACCACGTCCACCATTTCCCGCTCTTCATAGCCGAGATAGGTGTGCTTCATCGCATCTTTAACCCATTCGGGTGACGCAAAAAGCTTCCCGCGCTTGATGAGATAAGCGCTGAGTTCTGCGTACCACATGTGGGAAAGGGCGTTCTGCGATAGGCTGCGCTTGTCGCGCCAGGGTTTGATTATGAGGCGGTAACACTCGCCTGATTCGAGCAGTGGTTGAAGTTGTTGCCCGATGGCATTGAAGTTGCTTTTATGCAGGCGGATACCGTCTTGTGGCATCTCGATTTGCAAGGCTACCTCCCCTCTTGTGTCTCCACGTAGTCGAGTAAGTCATCGGCTATTTTGCATAGCGATAGTTCAATGGGCTTCATCAGGTGACCTTCGCCTTTCTGACGGATAAGCTCGATAACGGCGATAATGTCACGTCGCGCATCTGCCACCGGCTTATGCGGGCGGAGCTGGATTACTTTTGCTGTCATCATTCACCCTCCTTCGGTGGCTCGGGGAGTGGTTGCCAGTGGGTGACGCCAAGGCACTTGCATAAGCCCGAGATAAATTCGTCATTGTTTTCTTGATAGATAGCGTCATAAGAATTCCGCCCTGATAGTGTCGCAACGCGCTGTCCATCTTCCGGCATACGGTCGCTGCATTTAATCCAGTTGCTCATCGTGTGTCTCCTTTGTGGCTCCGCAGCGATGGCAAACGAATCCAACATTTGGGATGTCTTCGGCTCTGTCAAAAAAAACCACGCGGAACAGAATTGCAATATCCTTGCTGGCTGGAGTTGTGTACTCCGACCACTTGTGCCCAAACAGTCGACCTGTCAGTCCAGTGCATTTTCCGCTCATCCTTCCCTCCCATCATTATCAATATGAGGTATGATGTGGGGTTGCGGCTTAGGTGATAAATCAAGCATCCTGCTCCAGATCCATTTAATAAAGTGCTCGTTTCTTCCTTTGTGGTCGTACTCGTCGTGGCTTATGGGCTTACTACGCGCCATAGTTGGTACAATTCCACGGATCATTTCATCAGTTAATGATGTTGGGACCAACTGCCAACCACTCTGCTGATCCAGCAGAGGCAGCGCAATCTCAACAAGCGCCAGGATGTTCTCCGGGCTGGCTAAATCCTGCCATGCATCTGAGGTGTCAGAGGCTTCGCGGCACATTATTTCTTCTTGTGCTGCTGACTTGAGTTGACGCATTAGTTCAGCGGTTATCATTTTCATTCGGTGCCCCCGAAGAATGCCTCAGCTTCAATGCTGCTTAAATCAACACCAAGCCACTCGCACGCCAGCTTCATGTCATCTTCCGGGATCACTCTCTGGCCGTTGCTAAGAACGACGACCTTGATAGTCAATTTTGGCGCGATAGTCAGATAATTTTCAGCTACCACCGTTGGTAAATCTTTGCTCATATCAAAACCCTCCACGCTTATTCGAATTGCCGCCTTTCTGCTCCTGACGCTGGTCACGCTCACGTTTTGCCGCGGCCTGATCCATGTCGTAAATTGCCCCGTCTTTCTGCAGGCAATGAACCGTTCCGGTGTTGCCGTGTCGGTTTAAACGGAGAAGCAGCTCAGTTTCGCCGGCGGGCACGTTTTCGTCATACGCACCTTCGCGGTAGATACCAACCCAATAGTCACAGTCCTGCTCAATCTGCCCTGTATCACGCGAATCGCTCGGCATTGGCCGCTTGTTCACTCGCTTCTCCAGCTCACGGTTAAGCTGTGTCAGCAGTACAACGACGCAACCAAGTTCTTTGGCGAGATTTTTCAGCCCTTTAGTAATCATCCCGAATGCCAGGTCGTTTCGATCGGCTTTCTCGGCGGTCATCAGAGTGAGGTAGTCGACAAGAATCATGCCGACGCAGCCCTTCTGGCGTTTTACCTTGCGGGACTCGGCGACGATGTGCGCCAGCGATATGCCCGGGGTGTCGTCGATGTACAGCATTTCGATTTCACCCAGCCGCCTGGCGGTTTCCGTTGCCCGGGAAAAGTCAGCATCGTAATCGCCCTGGTACTGGTCGTCTGCGTCATCGGTTGCGGGCATGTAAAAAATACTCGGGTTTACACCGGACTTTTGCCCTACCAGTTTTTCCAGAATCTGATCCCCGGGCATCTCAAGGCTGAACATCAGCGCGGGTTTCTTCTCGCGGATGGCGCAGTTGATTGCCATCTGGCTGTACAGCGTGGTTTTACCCATCTTAGGACGAGCGCCGATGACGAACAGCGAACCTTTCACCAGTCCTTTCGGTGCCAGCATACGGTCAAGCGATGGGATGCCGGTACTCATGCCGCGCTGCTCACCTGCCGGGTCGAAACGCTTCTCCAGGTCAACAACCCATTCGTCCATCACATCAGAGAACGAGCGAAGACCGCGGCGTTTTCCAGTTTTGGCGTAGTCGGTGATTTCAGTGGTCAGCATCTGAATGGCTTCGAACTTCTCCGCCGCAGACATGCCGTTGCGGGAATACATCAGCTCGGTTGCTTCTGCCAGTTTCTGGATGCCGTAACGCTCGATCGCCTTTTCCCTGACCACGTTCGCGTAGGCGGTTATGTTCGCCTGACCAACGATATCTTTGGTGATCTGCATCAGGTAAGCGAATCCACCCACCTGTGCCAGCAGTCCGTCTCTCTCAAGGCGGTCTGACAGGGTAAGTCCATCGATAACCGCTGAGCCTTTGCTCATGTCTTTCATGGCACCGAATATCAGCTGGTGAACACGCAAGTAAAACGATTCTGGCTTGAGCATCGAGATTGCATGCTGTGCCCTGTCGCTTTGCGCATCCAAGAGGATGGCGGCGATAACGCTTTGTTCAGCTTCAAGGCTGTGCGGCGGGGTAATCATTTCATCGGTCATCTCGCTCTCCTTCGCGAACCTGCGCATATAGTTCTGCGCTGAGGATGTATTCGTAATTTCGTTTCTGCCAGGTCTTGCCAGTGGAATGATCAGCGCGTGACTCGAACATCCACCGGCACGATGTGTGCAAGTACCTTAAATACTGATGGAAGGAATCCATCCCAAAAGGTGCTTCATCGCCAAATTGCTTGGCAATTGGCCTAGCCTCTCTCCAAAACTTCTGGATAAGCTGTCGGCGCTTTGGTGTGAGAACATTCCAGCCGCGAGCATCCGGGACAAATTCCTTTAGTGCCTGCCAGACTTCTTCGCATGAAAGTCGCTGCTTCTGATTGACCTGTTTTTCAGCGGAAGTTGCACACTCAATATCTTTAGATATTGAGTTATTAGTTAGTAATTTATTGTTTGTGGCACTTTGATGGCACTCTGTTGGCACAAACTCCTCCGCAGGTCTTGGTGTTAGCGGCATTGCGTTGGCACTTTGTTGGCACTCTGTTGGCACAGAATTTGGCTGATAATCGTCGTATTTTGTGACCGAAACTCGGGTGAACTTCTTGTTGGAAATGCGGGTGATCATGCTCAGCTTTTCGAACTTATTCAGCAGATACTTGATGCGATCACTTGTGATTCCAGTTTCAGCTGCCAGAGTGTTTCTGCCAGTAATGAACTCACCGCGATTAACCATCAACTCGCCGAACTCCGTGTTAACCGCAGCAGGTGCATGGTTCGCTGACAGGATGAGGTGTATCCACAGATGAACAGCTTCAGAATCCGTTCTGTAAAAGGGAAGCTCCTTGATTTTACGGTGCAGCAAGGCAAACCCCTTACCGACTGATTTCGGCGTCTCCTGATGCCGCCTGGCCTCTCTGGCGACGGCAAGATTCGTTACATTACTCATTTGCCCCTCTCTTTAATCCTGTGCTCTTCAAGCATCGCCTTAAGCTTCTCAGCTATAACTGGATTAATAGTTCGGAAGTAGTCGAGGCGGGCAAAATTCTTGTGATTTGAACAGGGTGATACGTGATGTTTTTTCATGATTCCTCCGCTTCGCCCAGCACCCAGCGCAATGCCGCGGCATATTCGCCAGTGGCATCGTTCAGGGCTTTGGTGATTTCTTTGCGGGTTTTCAGGCGTGGCTTAACGTCGCCCAATACTTCACGCTGGCGCCGTACCCGGTCATGGCCGGTAGCGCCCTCGCCCGCCTGCTGCAGCTGCAGCACTTTCTCGCGCTGCTGTTCCGGTGGCAGGTCTGCCAGCTGGCGTGCCTGTGTAACGTTGATTTGACCAGCTTCAACTGCAGTCTGCACGGTCTGAGTGCAGTCGAGCAGCGCCAGCGTTGCCTGAACGGTTTTTATCGTGCAGCCAAACATCAGCGCCAGGTCGCTTTCATCGTGACCACGGTCTAACTGAGCAGCCATTTTCTTTGCGCGCCCCAGCGGGGTATCCGCCTGGCGAACTTCATTGGCGCTGACCATGTAATTCGACATGCGGGCTGCTGAGCCACGCTTCACAACACCTGGAACCAGCAGCGCCTCTTTGCCTTGCTCGGCAAGACGTTTGTTGGCTTCGAGGGTATGGCGAACGCGCTGGCGGCCATCAACCACGCAGGATAGTCCGGTTTCAGGGTCTTTCCAGACGATGATCGGCTCCAGAACGCCGTACTCCATGATATTCAGCAACATCGCCTCGTTAATAGGCAGATGAATGCGATCGTCATAAAGTGGGTGCGCAGGTTCAGCAATCAGGTGAAGTGCTTCAGGCTGGAAATTGAGGACGTTGGTCTTACCGCTGGCGCCGTATGCCTCGATAGAATTTTTAGCCACGGGCGCCTCCGTTGAAAATCTTCATGGTTTGGTTCATAATTACTCCTGTGAATTGATCCAGTTAATTCGCATCAGGCCTCGAAGCTGTTAGCGCAGCTCGGGGCTTTTTCTTTTTGCATCACCGCCTCTACCGCCTGGCGGGCTACTTCAGCGATAAGGCTGGTCTGCCATACTTTTTCCAGCAGCACGAATACCGTCGCCATATCGCGCAGGTTTAAGCGGCTGACCTTCGATTCATGCCATCCAGCTTCAGCAGCCAGAACTCGCTGGCCTTTGTGCGTCAGGCGTGATCGCAGTTCTGTTTCCATTTCGTTGATTAACTTGCTATTTCTTGCATGTTCCATAGTTAATACTTGTCCTTGAGTTAATAGAGACGTGACAAAGCCGTAGCTATTGCCACGAACTGATTTGTTTATTCGTTTGGATTTCGCTTTTCAGCGACGTGGGACTCCATGTCCGTTGTGAAAAGAGCGGTATTAATTAGGCGGCTTTGTTGCCAGCCTTTCCGTACATTAGCCATGTCGCGTCGCATTTTAGGGCGATGGCTAACTCAAGCAGGTATCGCGGGCGCTTAGTCTCACCTGCTTCAATTTGCTGAATAGACTGCTGTCGCATTCCGGTCAGTTCAGCTAATTGCGCCTGAGTTAAGTTCAACTCAGTGCGTTTCTGCTTGAGGCGTTGAGAAATGGTTTCCATATTCACCTCCACAGTTTTATCTGTATTCTACTTACAGTTATATCTGTTTGTCAATTACAGTTTTAACTGTGATGATTGGCTCAAAGGAGATTTGATCATGAGCCTTGCAACACGAGTTAAAAGCAGAAGATTGGAGTTAGGCCTCTCGCAAGAGAAGGCGGCAGAAGCTGCAGGGATTAAGCAGCAGACATGGCAGGCTATTGAGGATGGAACCACTATGAAGCCTAGAAACATTGTAGGGATAGCTAAAGCCCTGAAAACAGACCCTGCATGGCTTGTCGATGGCGGGCCAATGATGCCAGTTGCAGACGTCAATACGAGGCGCGTCCCGCTTATCAGCTATGTTCAGGCGGGAAATTTAGCTCACGGGAAGCCCGTAGAATCAATGGAAGATGTTTACGAATATATACTTACTGATGCTCACCTTTCGGAAAGCGCATTTGCACTTAAACTGAAAGGTGACTCTATGGAGCCTGAGTTCAAAGACGGAGATGTAATTATTGTCGATCCCGAAATTGAACCTAATCCTGGCGAGTTTGTTGTTGCTGCAAATGGTGATTTTGATGCTACGTTCAAAAAGTACCGCCCGCTAATGAGTGGCAGTGACGAGCCTGTCGCTTTCGAGCTTTTACCGCTCAACAGCGACTACCCTGTGCTAACGTGCCGTGACGGCAAGGTTAAAATCATAGGCACCATGATTGAACACAGGATCTACCGCAGGAAGAGATAGCCATAGAGACGAAGATGCGGCTGGTTTAATGGGGAGGTCGCAGTGATGCGGCCTGAAGTTTTTGCGGCATTTGCCGATGATTTACACACAGGGCGAATCCGGCGCAGACCGGGTAGCAAATCTATTTACAGGGAAAGAGTGCGTTAGGCACCACCTATAATGGGTTTTAAATCAAATGGATAAGTTAGATTTAGTCTTGTCTGGGCAACAGATACCTCTCGACCTTTATTCTGTAAAAGAAGCTGATATTGATGGCGTTCAAATGGGCGTTCTTAATGACGGATCTCCATTTCTAACATTGAGGGGGTTAGCCCGCCTTTGCGCCGTAGATCACGCTCCATTGCTTAGGTTTACCTCCAATTGGCAGGAAGAGAGAAGTAAGCCTAGAGGGCAAATTGTTGATAACATTCTTAAGAAAAAAGGATTGGATTTACAGTACCTTTTTACGAAAGGAATGATCCAAGGCGTAGAATCAAACATCTTTTCTGATAGTGTTTGCATGGCCATCCTGGAATACTATGCTTTTGAGTCTGGTCATGCTGGGAGAGAGACGGCGCTCGATAATTTCCGTAAGTTGGCTGGATCTCAATTAAGGAGGTTCATTTATCTTAGCGTTGGCATTGACCCTGACAACCCTCAAAGAGGTGCGCTTGAGTGCTTCCATGAAAGGCTGCTGATGAATGACCAGATTCCCCTAGGCTACTTTTCAGTTTTTCGCGAGATGGCTGATTTATCGCTCAAAATGGTTAAAGGAAACTTTGACTTTGGACCATCTTCCATTCCCGACATAAGTGTGGGTTCGATGTGGTCGAAATTCTGGGCCAGCAACGAATTCGATGAAAGATACGGCCCTAGAACAAAATCGCCACATGTTTATCCGGATTGGTTTCCTCAGCACAAAGCGGGACCTGTAGATGCATGGATCTATCCAGATGATGCCCTGGGTGCATTTCGTAGATGGATGCAAACCGAATATATACCCAATAGACTGGGGGATTATCTTGCCAAGAAAGCATCTGATGGGGCACTATCTCCTGCTGAAGCGCTGAAAATAGTTGAGGCGGTGAAGCGGCCAGAGCTGCCCAAGCCGCATTAAGATTTTAACCCGGCCCCCGCGCCGGGTTTTTTGTGCCTATCGATCACCACCTCACCCTTTCGTCACTCCAGCACTAAATACATTCACCTGCAGCTTTTCCATTCTCCTGCACTAAACCACTCACCTGCAGCGTTCGGGCGGGATTTCTGCGTCGTTTACAAAAATAAATATCCTTTAAAAACAGTTATATTTGTCATTAACAACAAATAATACAGTTTTATCTGTTGACGCAATTACAGTTTTATCTGTATCTTTATCCCATCAGCAGGACGCTGGAGAACAACGAAACGGATAGCAGCTCTTTTAACAACGGTGACGGATCACCTACGTGGCTGAAAAGCCAATTAGTACCAAAGCGTGAGTTTTGGGATGGGAAATTGCAGCCCACCGAGGCAAGCCGAAGATAAGCACCGGCACCCATCACCAAAATTCACTCAGGAGGTATTTATGACACGCAGAACTCAATTCACTGGTTCAGCTGCAGGACGTCGCCGGGAACGCCGTGCGCACCTTCAGAGTGAAGTCAGCGTTAGTTCAGAAGTGATGCACCGCCCTACCCCGGGTCGTGTGGTATTGCAGTGCCAGCGCAAGCCGGTTGATCGTGTGGTGAAAGCAGTCGAAACTGATACTGAGTATCACAAGCAGATTCTGGCAGGCGCGGCCAAGTACAGCGGCGGCGAAATTGATAGCGGGATGTGCCTGCCGGAGATTGCAATCTTCCGCGCAGGCTACCGCAAATCTGAATCAGTAACTGCACGATAGTTTTTGGATTCTCTGCCGATTAATAAACGGCACAGGGAGGAATGACATTGAAAAGCACCATGACATACACCGCGATGCGGGTGAAGCAGTTTGGATTCACTCCTGCAGTTGAAGTGCAATGCTTTGATAATCGCAGCAAAGAAAAGACAGATTGCCTGCTTTTGTTTAAGACGCTGGATGAAGTAATTTTCCTTGGGGCTGATAACTTTCATCCTCTCATAAAAGCGGAAATGAAAGAGACCGCGATTGAAGCCTTAAATGCAGGAAAGGGAAAATTGCAGATTGAAGCCAAGCAGCGCGTTAGCGAGCTTGAGTCCAGCAGAATCAGGCAGGCTAGCATCGCAAGGCAGTTCAGAGACGCGGTGGCAGCCTGGTCACAGGACATATCACAGCTGAGCAGGGATGTTCAGAACGGGTTGGACGCACCAACAGTCAAATCAAGACTCATGGCCTTGTTCAGCAGCATGGAAAAGCTAAAACCCAAGAAATAATAGAACCCGCCAAGTGCGGGTTTTTTATTGGCTATCGCAAATCAAAAGACATCGTAACGGCGAGGGGTTAGTAATGGGAACGAGACACTTAACGTGTGTAGTAAAGGATGGCGAGTACAAGGTTGCACAGTACGGCCAGTGGGATGGCTATCCGTCAGGTCAGGGGGTTGATGCTCTGGATTTTCTGCGAAACATGGGTCGCGATAAATTCCTGACTTCTCTGGCGGCAACTTACCAGCCAACCGAAGAACAGATCGCAGCTTGGTGGAAAGAAGTCGGTCACGATATTGGCAGCAACGATGGCTGGGTAAGTCATGATATCAGCAAAAAATACAAAGATAAGCACCCTTCACTATCTCGCGATGCAGGCGCAAAAATCCTTCAGATGATTCAGGATGCCAGCGAGCCAGTTCCTCTCAATCTTTACCTCACGTTTGCAGCAGAATCGCTGTTCTGCGAGTGGGCTTACGTCGTCGACTTCGATAAAAACACCTTCGAGGTCTATGAGGGCTTCAATAAGCAACCTTTGGCAAAATCAGAGCGTTTCTATGGGCTGACCAGTGATGACTCCAGCGGATACGAGCCGGTCAAGCTTAAAAAGGCTTATAGCCTTGATGAGCTGCCAACACAGGAAGAGTTTTTAGCAGAGCTAGAACCAGACGAAGAAGATGACGAATAAGGCTGCCTAACCCGCAGCCTTTTTTACACCCAAAGGAGTCAGTCATGGTCATTTGCTTAACGCTGGCTGTAATGGCTGGCATCTCATGGTTTGTTGCTTTACCTCTTATTTGGATGGAATAAACCATCACAACTTAACTAACCGCCTGATGGCGGTTTTTTATCGCCTAAAGGAAAGAAAATGCGTGTAGATAAAGAAGTGTTGAATGTTCTCAGTGCCTGCCAATGCGAAGGAAACAACCTGATTTTAACTGGTCAGTTAGACCGCAATTTATACACCAGAACTAACAAGGTGATTGAGGCGGCTGGCGGCAAATGGAATCGAAAAGCGAAGGCTCATGTGTTCGATATGAACGCATCCGACCGCATTGAGCAAATCATCCTTACTGGTGATGTCGTGGTGCCGAAGGATGATTTTGAGTTCTTCCCTACCCCGCCAGATGTAGTCGAAAGATTAATTGAACTGGCGGATATCCAAAACGGCATGCGTGTTCTTGAGCCTAGCGCAGGTCGTGGAGCGCTTGCGGTAGCTGCTCAGAAATCAGCAATAGGCGTTAAAGTGGATATGGTTGAACTTATGCCTGAAAACAACACTTATCTAATTAATCTTCAGATACCTGATGCAAAAATCGGGGAGCCATTCGACTTTCTGAAAATTGAACCAATGCCATCCTTTGACCGTGTGGTAATGAACCCGCCATTTGGTCGTCAGGCTGATATAAAGCACGTTAGTCACGCACTGAAATTTCTGAAGCCGGGAGGCCTGCTGGTATCTGTAATGGCATCGTCGGTGACGTTCCGCAGCAACAAGCTGACATCTGATTTCCGCCAACTGATTGAAGAGCGTGGCGGTCACATTGAAGAGCTGCCTGAAGGCGCATTTAAATCATCCGGCACGATGGTTAACACCATCATCGCTGTGATTCCAGCATAGACCGCCCCGAGCGTTTTTACTGGAGCAATCAGTGAGCGACTCAATGATTAGCGACAAGGACTGGATTATAGGCTGGGTGGTCATTATCGCATTGATGGTGACCGGCTGGCTTTCGACGATTTGGGGGTAGATGTGAGTAAAGAAACAGGTGGGCCAGCTTTTCCAGAGCTGGGAAATGTTGGTTATAACAGCGACTGGCAGAGTGAATCAGGTATGACGATGCGTGATTACTTCGCGGCTAAAGCCATCAACGGAATTCTTTCAGACCCTGACGCAGGGTTGCTTGATGATGACCTTAACCGATACGCCGTAATTGCATACCGTACAGCCGACGCCATGCTTAAGGCTCGCGGACAGTAGACGAGTGACATCGCAAAGCGGTTATCCGTGACCGCTTGACGATGACGCCCAGTCATCATCCTGAGACTTATTTAGCCCCGGCAGAAATGTGCGGGGCATTTTTTTACCAAAAATTAAGGAGTGACCATGAGCGAAACAACGGATTTGGTTGTTATCGAGAAGGCGAACGCCCTCTCCGTTTTCAAGTCTGGCGACCAGATTGAAGAGATTCTGCAAAAAGTTGAGCGTGAAGTTATGTCCTTTGTGCCGGATGTCACCACGGCAAAGGGCAGAAAGGAGATCGCTTCGCTGGCTTACAAAGTGGCGCAAACGAAAACTTATCTGGATGGCCTCGGCAAAGACCTGGTTGCAGAGCTGAAGGAGATCCCGAAGCTTATCGACGGCAACAGAAGAACGGTGCGTGAACGCCTGGATGCGCTGAAGGATAAAGCCCGAAAGCCACTGGATGATTATGAGGACGAGCAGGAACGCATTAAGGCCGAAGAGCAGATGACAGCATGGCATGCTGAAGCGCTGGAAATGAACGAGGCATTTGATAAGGCGATGGCTGAACGGTTCGAATCCGATCACGAAATCGCCCTGCTTCTTAACGATAAGTTTGACCGTGACGCTGCTGAAGCAGCGGCGGAAGCTGAGCGCCAGCGCATTGCTCACGAAGAAGAGCTGAAACGTCAGGCGGTGGAGCAGGCGCGGCAGGAAGCGGAAACAGCAGCACAGCGCGAACGCGAAGAAGCAGCACGCCGGGAGGCTGAACTGAAGGCCAAAGCAGAACAGGCAGAACGCGACCGCATCGCCGCACAGGAACGTGCAGAGCGTGAGGCAAGAGAAGCACAGGAGCGCACAGCTCGCCTGGCGCAGGAAGCGAGAGAACAGGCTGAGCGTGAGAAGCAGGCTGCTATCGACGCTGAGCGGCAGCGTGCTGCCAAGGTTGAAGCTGACCGGCTGGCAGAAGAGAAGCGTGTCGCTGACGAAGCGGCTAAACGTGCTTCTGATGTTGCACACCGTAAAGCAGTTAACAACGCAGCCAAGGCCGATTTGGTCGCCGCGGGCCTCACAGAAGAGCAGGCAATAACTGCTATCACAGCTATCGCTAAAGGCGCTGTAACCGCCATCCGCATTACCTACTAATTCAAATCTGAGGAACACACCCATGCAATTAGCAACTGCAGGGGCTGCCCGCGTGGGTGGCTCCGGTTTTGACGCATTCAAATCAATCCAGTATCACCCATCCAACATCCTGACCAGTGCCAGCTTCACCCCTCCACCGCGTAAAAGCTGGCTGGATAAGTTGGTCGACTTTTTGCGGCAAGAAGGTAAGCCATGAACCTTCCATCACCAGCGGATCATTACCGCAAACAGCAGGATGAAGCCGACAGGCTGAAGCAGCTGGATAAAACGAAGGACTTCGAATTCATCAACCAGATGCTGAAGGCATTCGGCTGGGGAGAGAGAAAATGAAGACATATGGCGTAAACATCCCTGAAAAGGAACTACAGGAAAGCATCGCCAGTCGGCGCGGATATGTGCAGGACGCGCTCTACTACCGCCGAAAGGGAAACCGACAGGGAAAGCTGGCTTCTCTCAACTGCGCTCGATGCGAGCGACTCAAACAGATGTTTTTTTTAGGCGATCCACCATTCTGAGGTGATACATGAAATTTGAAAAAGCCATGAGAAAGAAAGCCAAGCTGCGGCTGGCACTTACCGGGCCGAGCGGTTCAGGAAAAACTTACAGCGCCCTGCTGGTCGCCAAAGGGATTGGCGGAAAGATCGCTTTCATCGACACAGAGAAAGGCAGTGCATCTCTTTACTCTGACATTGCCGAGTTCGATGTCCTGGAGCTTGAACCGCCTTTCACGCCAGAGCGGTTTATTGAGGCAATTAACTCAGCTGAAAGTGCTGGCTATGAAACGCTTATCATCGACAGCATCACTCACGAATGGGGTGGTGTCGGTGGGTGTCTTGAGCTGGTAGACACTATTGCGAAATCAAAATACCGCGGCAATAGTTGGTCGGCATGGAGCGAAATCAACCCCCGCCACCGCCTGTTCCTCGACGCAATATTGCGTTCGCCAATGCACATCATCGCCACCATGCGAAGCAAAACGGAAACCGCACAGGTGGAAGAGAATGGACGCAAGCGCGTTGCCAAGCTTGGCATGAAGTCCGAGCAGCGCGACGGCGTGGAGTATGAGTTCACTACAGTGCTGGATATCTCTCACGAGACGCATCATGCGATCGCCAGCAAAGACCGTACAAAGTTGTTCTCCAATGCAGACCCGGTAGTGCTGAACGAAGAGACTGGCAAGAAACTGCTCGATTGGCTTGAGTCAGGAGTTAACCCTCACGAAGAAGCCCTGAAGCACTTCACCGACCTGGCTAATTCAGCGCAGTCAGTCGAGAAACTGAAAACAGCGTTCGAGGAAGCCTGGCGGACACTCCGAGGCACCGAGCAGCAGGCGCTAGCCAAGGACGTTTACGACATCCGCAAAGCAGAAATGGAACAGGCTGCATAACCCTACCTCAAGGTAACCCATCATGACGCCAGTACAAATGCTGGCGTGCATGCGTTCAAAGCCAGATGCCAGCATCACCGTTTTTCACAAATCACGTAACAGGGTCGGTCACAACACATCTCTGTTAACTGGCAGCGCCATGATCGGATGCACGCTGAATTACCGGGAAGAGTTTTATGCGGGCTGGGCTCCGCAGGTGGAAACGGTGAGCATCTACTGCAACCTAGTAGACGTTGATCGACTTAAGCACCTGCTAACAAGCGAAGACTGGAAAGCACCAGGGTTCGATGCGGGCGGGACAATATACCGCCTCAGGGATGAGTACCACTCGCCTCCCCGGCCTCCTTGCAAAACGTATGAAGAGGTTCTCACCCGGCAGAAAGAGTGCGAAATCCTGATAGCCATCGGTGATGCTTCAAGGAGGGTGTCATGAAGAAAATAGCCATGTATCGGCGCGGCCCCGGTGGTGGTAACGCTGGCTTTCGGGAAAAGTAATCTGGCAACTCAGTAAGCGCCCTATGACAGGGAGTGAGCTTGCCAGCATTTTGAAAATGTCACTACGTGATTTCAATCACAACATGAACCCCGGCCTCCGCCGAACCAAAGTAGCAGAGATATCAGCATCGGAATGGTTCACAGACAGCGAAGGGTATCGTGACGCCTGAGGCCGATAACGCCATACGCAACACCGCCAAAGCAGCACTATCCGAATACACCAACAAATCAAACACCCTATCCTATCGCGAAATTCTTGATAAGCACGCAAAGCGCATTGAAATGCTGATACCTGCAAAGCACCGCGGGCGGGCATGGCTATGGCTTAACTGCGTGTGTCAGCGTATGGGTAGGGGTGGATAGGAGGAGACAGAGTGAAAGATAACGAAAGCTGGATGGACACAAAGGCCGTATGCGATCACCTGTGTGTATCGTCGCGCACACTGGAACGCTACCGGAAAAGGGGGGAGGGAGAAAACCCATTCCCTGATCCGGATGATTATTATATCGGACGCGCTAATAAGTGGCAGCGCGCCAAAGTTCTGGCCTGGCAGCAGGCAGAAATATTGCAGCCCAAGCGCCGGGCTCTGGAGCATATCCACTGTAAACGGGATAACAGCGGCAGGATCACCCGGCGCTTCGCGGCGTGAACTCCAGCACGTCAGGCTCGATAATGCTCATCAATCTTGACCACCACTTCCCATACGCCTCCCGCATTTCATCCATGTACTGATATTTGTCGTACACGCCCAGAACGCCAGGTAACGCATGGCCCAGCATTTTCTCTGCGACTATTGGGTCTGCCAGTTCAGAGAAGTTGGTGCGTGCCGTGCGACGAAGGTCATGCACGGTGAAATGCGGGACATTTTCATCATAAGCTTTGAGCATAAACTGCCGCAGGTTGGCTGTTATGCTTAAGTGGTTCCCCTCGGCCATCGGCCCATCTTCCTTGCCAGAAAAAACATATTCGCCAGGCGCGATATCAATCGCGCGCTGGAGCATCGGCACTATCTCCGGGATAATTGGCCGTAACAGTGGCTGCCCGGTCTGACGCCCTGTTTTATGATTTTCCGGCGGCACAGTCCATATTCCTCCCTCGAAATCAAAATCACTTTCCTTTGCCAGGCGCAATTCAGACAGGCGGCAGGCAAAGAACAACAACAGCTTCATCAGCAGTTTGTTCCGTTCCATAAGGCGAGAATCGTCGATTGCCATCCAGACCATTGCTATTTCCTTCCGGTCCAGGGTTCTCTTCCCTACCCCCTTTTTGATGCCAAAGTCCCGGCCCGTTAACTCACTCAGCGGGTTGGCGGTCAGGATCTGGCGTTTCACAGCCCAGCTGTAACACTGCTTTGCATTGCTGATCACCCTCTTGGTGATTTCGCTGTATGCCTTTGATAATCGGTCAAGCAACGTCAGCCAGTTGTGCAGCGTCAGATCGCCCGCCGGGTATTTCCCGACTTTGGGGAAAACATGCAGCTCGAAAGACCGGATGATAAGAGGTGAGCTTTCTTTCTGGATGCATACCACCGAATACCACTCCCGGAAGAGCTGCTCAAATGTGAACTGCGTGCTGATCTTCCCACGCTCCAGGTCGCGCTTAACCTTCGGGTTATTGCCTTTTGCCAGAACAGCAGCCCATTTATCCACTTCGTCGCGGGCATCCTTCAGGCTCAATTGCGGGTAACTGCCTATCGTCATCTTGTCCTGCTTGCCGAGGAATCGGTAACGATAGAAGAAGGTGACCGCGCCTTTTACGGACACGCGCACCCACAGACCATCACGGTCTGATTTTTCCACTACCTTCTCCCGCTCTTTGTTCAGGCAGGATTTAAGGTAGCTATCTGAAATAGCCATGTTTTTTCTCTCCCCGTGTCCATGATGGACAAACTGCAACGGCCCAATATTAGAATATGGACACGCTTATGGACAGAAAAACGATGGCTTATGTGGTCGGATCGTGACGTAGGTTGTCGTGGGTGATTTGTTTTGATGACTGAGGAGGTAAGGCTTGAGAGGGTGTTTTTGTCTGAGGTTGTCGTAGCTTGTCGGGCAATTAATTATCGATGTGGGCGATGATGGAGAAATTTCGTATGTGCTTCATTATAGAGATTTTTCTGCCTTACAAATTCTGAAAACTCTCGCGATGGGTGAGAGCGTATGTCACAGGCGGACTTTTGCCCGAAAGGCTGCATTCTACACTACATATCAGAGTCGGGGAATCATCGACAGAACGGGATACAGCGAAGAAAAAACAACTGAAGGGAAAATCTACAATCTGGTACGGGAAAACAGGGAAATGAAGCGGCCACAGGCTGCCGCGAATGCGGCATAACCTGTTAAGCATCGCTTTCGACACGCAGCTCATCAGCCGGTAACGAAACGCTTAAAATAACCGGCTGAAACGCCTCGCGATCACCAAAGCGCAGGGAAATACCTTTCGCCACAATAAAACCGCCGATACCGCCCAGCAGCGCACCTGCCGCGGCCGCGAGATCGCTGTGAAACAGCGACTGGAACAGGCCGGCAAAAATAAATAATCCCAGCAGCGGCGTCATATACACCAGCAATGCCGATCCCAGCAGGCTGCTCTCTTTAATGCCCAGTTCAATGCGCTGACCCGGCTGCAGGGGCTCTTTGCTGGCGATTTGCATCACATGGGCGTTTTTCGGGCCCATTTTATTCAGCATGGCACTGCCGCAACCTTTACGCGCGGAGCAACTGTTGCAGCTGGTTTTAATTTCAGAGTGCAGCGTCGCCACACCATTCTGCCACGCAACCACCGTGGCCCATTCTCTCATCATCGCGAAGTTCCGGTATCAACACTGTCAGCAATACGTTTTGCCGTTGTAGGCGGCAGCTCACCAATAACGGTGATTTCCATATTGTTCCGTACTACAGTCTGCACTGTCCGGCGCCCTGTGCGCAACTGTTGCGCCACGCTGTTACCATCAGCCGGGCTGATGTTGATGGAAAAACTGAACAAACCATCCGAGTAAAGTCTTGATTCGACGGGTTTACTCAACGCAGGGATCGCACGACGACTCTGGGAAACCTGCTGCATGCCATCCGGCAGCCAGCCCGCTTTCCAGTTCAGAGTCACTTTTTCCCCGGCAGGAACGGCAAGCGCGGGTGGCAGGCTGGCATTTTTCAGCCCCTGCATCAGATTGCGCACACCTTCATCGACGGCGAAACTCACCACCCGATACTGTTCCAGCGTCTCACCATCGCGATCCAGCAAATCAGCACGCAGCGGCAGTTTGGTCTCGCTGTCCAGCCAGACAATATAGCTGTAACGCGTGCCATCGCGCGGCACAATACGAATCACTTCGCACAGCTGGTCGGCAATACGCGTGCGGCTGACCGCAATAAAATCATAGCTGGCGGCCAGTTTAGCGAAATCGGCATTCACCACCGCAGGCAGTGAGTCAACGATATAAGCACCATTCAGCGTGAAAGGCGTCAGGCCGGCTTCGAAATAGCTGATTTCATTGTCGCGCTGAATAGTTTCACGGCGCGGACCATCCATCTGCAGCAACTGGGCATAGACTTTATTGTCCACTACCGCATGGCGATAGCGCAGCGACTCAATCCCCAGCCGGGAGACGTTGATATAGGCGATTTCATAATTGAGGGACTGGCTGGCCTGCTCCATCTGCTGCAATAGCGCCCCGGCGGCGTTTTGTTGCGCCGGGACGACAGATGAATAAAACAGACTACCCGCCAGAAGGCTTACGGCATACCAGAATGGCTTCATTACTGCTGCTGAATTCCTAAAGACTGATTTCCTGGTACCTGAGCACCCGCCTGTTGCGGCGCGTTCTGTTCAAACTGCAGATCATCAGAATGTAAACGGCGCTGTAATTCGTAATCCTGCAACAGCGCATTCACGCGACGGCGTTGCTCCTGCTGCGCGGTATTGGTGGTGCTGGCGTTATCCGCAGGGACGCCCAGGCTCACCGGTGAAGCTTTACCCATCATTGGCAGGGTGTTGAACGCTGGCGAATCTGACTGCAGGCCACTATCCTGCTGCGGCTGGTTGTAGTGCTGAACACCAATAATCACCGCCAGTGACACACAGGCCGCGACGCCAACCTGAGTCAGCTGTGCCGCCCATGGACGAACCCTGGACCAGAAAGGCATTTTTTCCCAACGTTCTGGCTCGGGCTGCGCTTCCGGGATCAGTGTCGTCACGTTGCGTACAGGTTCGTTTTCAATCGCTGCCGCCACGCGTGCCGCAATATCAAAATGGACAACTTCACCGACATCGCCGCGCATGGTATCGCGGATCAGATGATAGCTTTCCCAACTTTGTTGCAGTGTGGCGTCTTTCGATAAGGCGGACAACAATTCATTGTCCAGCGTTTCACCATCCATTAAAGCGGAAAGTTTTTCTTTCTGCATGCCTCAGTACCCTTCCTGTATCCGTTATCGCTAACGTTGGATAAGCGGTTGAACTTTATTATCAATAGCTTCGCGCGCACGGAAAATACGTGAACGAACCGTACCCACCGGACAATCCATAATCACCGCTATCTCTTCATAGCTCAGGCCGTCTAACTCACGCAGCGTAATCGCCATACGTAAATCTTCCGGCAGTGACTCGATGGTGCGGAAAACTATCTGTTTCAATTCATCAGACAACATCAGATTCTCAGGGTTCGAAATTTCTTTCAGTGCACCTGCACTTTCGAAATTTTCCGCATCAATGGCATCCACATCGCTGGATGGCGGACGACGCCCCTGAGCAACCAGGTAATTCTTGGCCGTATTCACCGCAATGCGATACAGCCAGGTATAAAATGCGCTGTCACCACGGAAAGATTCCAGGGCGCGGTACGCTTTTATAAACGATTCTTGCACCACATCAGGTACATCACCTGATGGAACATAGCGCGAAACCAGACTTGCCACTTTATGCTGGTAGCGAACAACCAGTAAATTGAATGACTTCTGATCTCCTTTATGCACCCGTTCAACGAGAACCTGATCCGTTAACTGCTCGCTCATCCGAGGTAATGTCTCCCCAAATCTGTCTCCACGCGTAATTGACTAACCAGCAATGACTCAACTTTCTGAGCAAGCACACGCTTAGAGTGGTCAATATGCAGTAAGTTCATTTACGCCATTATTTTTTTGCCTTCGGCTTAAGGCGCAGAGTAGCGCATGAAGCGGCGCATTTCATCCCTGTTGCACGCTTTATTCATGCAACGGCGCACATTTGTGCTTTAGTGTCCGGCAAGGTGGGTCAGATAGTAGTCTTCCGCCTGGTGCAGTCCGGCATCCGGCACATCCGTACATCAGGAAAAACTGACATCCGTAAAAAGGCTTTTTTTCCGCCCCGGATAGCGATATGCTCAACAAACAACCTGTTTAGTATATTAAACAACATGACTCACGCGATTGATTACCACTGTGATGTGCTGATTATCGGTAGCGGTGCAGCCGGGCTGTCGCTGGCACTGCGACTGGCGGAAAAACATCAGGTTACCGTGCTTAGTAAAGGTCCCATCAGCGAAGGTTCCACGCTCTACGCGCAGGGTGGAATTGCCGCAGTGTTTGATGAAACTGACAGCATCGAGTCGCACATCGAAGACACGCTGATCGCTGGTGATGGCCTGTGCGAACGTGAAGCGGTCTGTTTTATCGCCAGCAACGCCCGCCACTGCGTGCAATGGCTGATCGACCACGGTGTGTTATTCGACACGGAAACCAGCGCGAATGGCGAGCAGCATTATCATCTGACACGTGAGGGCGGCCACAGTCATCGCCGTATTCTGCACAGCGCCGATGCCACCGGTCGTGCGGTGGAAACCACGCTGGTCAGCCAGGCGCTAAGCCATCCCGGTATCCGGATTATTGAACGCTGTAACGCTGTCGACCTGATCACTTCCGATAACGTCGGGCTCTCCGGCCCACGCCGCGTCATCGGCGCGTATATCTGGAACCGTAATCGTGAACAGGTGGAAACCTGCCACGCCCGCGCGGTGGTTCTGGCCACCGGTGGCGCGGCAAAAGTCTACCAGTACACCACCAACCCGGATGTGGCCTCCGGCGATGGTATTGCCATGGCGTGGCGCGCCGGTTGCCGCGTCGCCAATCTCGAATTTAACCAGTTCCACCCCACCTGTTTATTTCATCCGCAGGCACGTAATTTCCTGCTGACCGAGGCTCTGCGCGGTGAAGGCGCTTATCTGACACGTCCTGACGGTTCCCGCTTTATGCCCGATTTCGATGCCCGTGGCGAGCTGGCACCGCGTGATATCGTGGCGCGAGCGATAGACCATGAGATGAAACGGCTGGGTGTTGACTGTATGTATCTGGATATCAGCCACCAGCCAGCAGATTTTATTCGCGCACATTTTCCCACGATTGACGAAAAACTGCTCACCCTCGGCTTTGATCTGACGAAACAGCCAATCCCGATCGTCCCGGCCGCGCACTATACCTGCGGTGGCGTGGTGGTGGATCAACAGGGGCGCACTGATATTGACGGGCTGTATGCGATTGGTGAAGTCAGTTATACCGGGCTGCACGGCGCGAACCGCATGGCATCAAACTCACTGCTGGAGTGTCTGGTGTATGGCTGGTCCGCCGCCGAAGATATCAACCAGCGCCTGACGCAGTTCAGCCATGCACCTGCGTTGCCAGTATGGGATGAAAGCCGCGTCGATGACGCCGACGAGCGCGTGGTGATCCAGCATAACTGGCACGAACTGCGGCTGTTTATGTGGGACTATGTCGGCATTGTGCGCACCACCCGTCGGCTGGAGCGCGCGCTTCGTCGTATCACCATGTTGCAGCAGGAAATTGACGAGTATTACGCCCATTTCCGCATCTCTAACAATCTGCTGGAGCTGCGAAATCTGGTACAGGTGGCGGAACTGATGGTGCGCTGTGCGCTGGCACGCAAAGAGAGCCGCGGGCTGCACTTCACGCTCGATTACCCGCACAAACTGGCGCAGGCCCAGCCCACCATTCTGCAACCGGGCGCTATCTGAACAGGTAGAAGTCGCGCGTCAGACTGCAATGCGCCTCAGAATAGCGCTGATCCGGTCCACGGATCACCATGCTGTCGAGGAACTGCTCGCCCGCATGGGGCGCCAGCGCCAGCAGCATACGGTTCGGCGGGCGTGTCTCGTTATCAGCGATATCGGTGCGGTAACGTAAAAACCAGCCGCGCGCCGTTGCCATCTCCAGAAAACGGTTGCCGACATCCGCAGGCAATACCACGCAGAAAAAACCGTCTTCACAAATCAGCTGTTCAGCGCAGCTCAGCAGCGTCTGATGATCGAGAGTATCGGTATAACGCGCCGCAGCACGCTGTGGCGAGGCACAGGCCGACCCGGCCTCAAAATAGGGCGGATTGCTGACGATCAGCGAATAACGCTTCCCGCTCTGCTCTGCATACTGGCAAATATCCTGCTGATAAACCGTCAGGCGATCCGCCCACGGCGATTCGGCACAGTTTTCCTGCGCCTGCTGCGCCGCATCGGCATCCAGCTCAACCGCATCGACTGCTACACTGGCATCATTGCGCTGTGCCAGCATCAGCGCAATCAGGCCGCTGCCACTGCCAATATCCAGTACGCGCCGTACACCGGCGACGGGCGCCCAGGCGCCCAGCAACACACCATCGGTGCCTACCTTCATGGCGCAGCGATCGTGTGCGACAAAAAATTGTTTAAAAGTAAAACCATTGGCGCGCAACGCGGCCTTTTGTTGGGACATAATACTGACCTGCAAGGGAAACGGCGCCAGCATAGTGCAAACGGCAGGCGGAGAAAAGTCATCATAACAACACAAACAGATGAAGATCGTGTTTAATCTGTCTATAATCAGCGCCCCAAACTGAGGTAGACCATGACTGTAACCACTTTTTCCGAACTCGAACTTGATGAGAGCCTGCTGGACGCCCTGCAGGATAAAGGCTTCACTCGCCCAACCGCGATCCAAGCGGCTGCTATTCCGCCGGCGCTGGAAGGCCGTGACGTACTGGGTTCGGCACCAACCGGTACAGGAAAAACGGCTGCCTACCTGTTGCCGGTCCTGCAACACCTGATTGATTTCCCGCGTAAAAAATCAGGACCACCGCGTATTCTGATCCTGACGCCAACACGCGAACTGGCGATGCAGGTCGCCGAACAGGCGCGTGAACTGGCGAAACATACGCATCTGGATATCGCCACCATCACTGGCGGCGTGGCGTTTATGAATCACGCGGAAGTGTTCAGCGAAAACCAGGATGTGGTGGTCGCCACCACCGGACGCCTGCTGCAATATATTAAAGAAGAGAACTTCGACTGCCGTGCGGTAGAAACGCTGATCCTTGATGAAGCGGACCGCATGCTGGATATGGGCTTCGCCCAGGATATTGAAACCATTGCCGCGGAAACCCGCTGGCGCAAGCAAACCCTGCTGTTCTCCGCCACGCTGGAAGGTGAAGCGATTGCTGACTTCGCCAAACGCCTGCTGAACGATCCGGTGGAAGTGGAAGCCGATCCCAGCCGTCGTGAGCGGCAGAAAATCCAGCAATGGTACTACCGCGCAGATGATGTCAAACATAAAACCGCGCTGCTGGTGCACCTGCTGAAACAGCCTGAAGTCACCCGCTCTATCGTCTTCGTGCGTAAACGTGAACGCCTGCACGAGCTGGTGGGCTGGCTGCGTGAAGCAGGCATCAACACCTGCTACCTTGAAGGGGAAATGGTGCAGGCGAAGCGTAACGAGGCAATCAAGCGCATCAGCGATGGCCGGGTGAATGTGCTGGTCGCCACCGATGTCGCCGCACGCGGTATCGACATAGACGACGTCAGCCACGTGTTTAACTTCGATATGCCACGCACTGCCGACACCTACCTGCACCGCATTGGCCGTACTGGCCGTGCCGGACGCAAAGGCACCGCACTGTCACTGGTGGAAGCACACGACCACCTGCTGCTGGGCAAAGTATCGCGCTATATCGATGAGCCGCTGAAGTCGCGCACCATTGATGAACTGCGTCCAACCACGCGCGTGCCAAGCGAGAAACTGAACGGCAAACCGTCGAAAAAAGCGTTAGAGAAGCGCAAAGAGAAAAAAGCGGAAGAAGAGAAGAAAAAACCGCGCGTGAAACAGCGTCATCGCGATACCAAAAATATTGGTAAGCGCCGGAAACCAAGCGACGCAGCCAAAACGGAAAGTGCTGAATAATCACACCGCCCGACAAAAAAACCGCCCAAAAGGGCGGTTTTTTACTTTCCGAAAGCGATACATTTAGCGTTCTGTTTAATGAAATCCGTCAGATGCGCTATATCACTGATTACACCGCTTCACCTGCGCAGGAATAATTAATTATCCTGATGATTTATCAATATAAATCCACAAAATTGATCTGGTGACAGTTTCAGCAACCCATAAAAAAAGCGCCTTTCCCGCTAACGGAAAAGGCGCCGGAAAACAGGATATTACAGGCTTTCAGTAAAGGTACGGGCAATCACATCGCGTTGCTGTTCAGCTGTCAGCGAGTTAAAACGCACCGCATAACCAGAAACACGGATAGTCAGCTGCGGATAATTTTCCGGATGCTTCACCGCATCTTCCAGCGTTTCACGGCGCAGTACGTTCACATTCAGGTGCTGGCCCCCTTCCACACGTACCTCAGGTTTCACTTCCAGCGGGACTTCGCGATATTCAATCTGGCCCAGGTCGCTCAGGTTAACCAGCTGATCTTCGCTGTAACCCGCTTTGGCGCACACGCAGCGCGCCTGTGCGTTTTCATCATCCAGCAGCCAGAAAGAGTTCAGCAGTGCGTTATCACTGGCTTTGGTGATTTGAATTCCGGTAATCATGTTATGCCTCCAGGCTTATCAGCGCTGTCACTGTTGTGCAGCGGCAGGTTTTGCAAAAATGGCGTTACTCCGCGTTATATACCAATCTCATCCGCGTCATGTTTTGATATACATCAATTTCTTTCCCGGCATAAAATCCCACCAAATCACAACCACATGATTTACATCAATTTTAACCAAAATCCACCCTGAAAATATTTTTGTAAAGTTCAATTATTTTTTAATGTTTTGCCCGGGATCGATAACGGTTACACTACGCCATTACACTGGACAGGCCCGAAGGGAGAATGTAATGGTCAACGCATTAACCTGGCATGACGTGCTGGCTGAAGAAAAACAGCAGCCTTATTTTATTGATACGCTTAGCGCCGTGGCGAATGAACGCGCCGCCGGGAAGACGATCTACCCGCCTCAGAAAGATGTGTTTAATGCTTTTCGCCTGACTGAACTCGGGGCGATTAAAGTGGTGATTCTCGGCCAGGACCCCTATCACGGGCCAAATCAGGCGCATGGCCTGGCGTTCTCGGTATTACCGGGTATCGCACCGCCGCCATCACTGCTGAATATGTATAAAGAGCTGGAAACCGATATTGCCGGTTTTCAGCGACCAAATCATGGCTTTCTGGAAAGCTGGGCAAAACAGGGTGTGCTGTTACTGAATACCGTACTGACGGTACAGGCAGGACAGGCACACTCCCACGCACGCTTCGGCTGGGAAACATTTACCGATAAAGTGATTGCGACGATTAACCAGCATCGCGAAGGGGTGGTATTTCTGCTGTGGGGCTCTCATGCGCAGAAAAAGGGCAGCATTATTGATCGCCAGCGTCACCATGTATTGCAGGCGCCACACCCTTCCCCGCTGTCCGCACACCGTGGTTTTTTTGGCAGCAAGCACTTCTCCAAAACCAATGCGTATCTGGCCGAACGCGGCGAAGCGCCGATCGACTGGATGCCGCAGTTGCCGGAATAAAAAAAAGCACCGCATGCGGTGCTTTTTTTTCGTCTTACGCTTTCGCCTTAGACACTGCAACCATCGCCGGACGCAGCAGACGACCGTTCAGGGTATAACCACGCTGCATCACCATCAGCACATGGTTTGGCGCAACCTCGTCAGATTCCATCATCGACATCGCCTGATGCACTTCCGGATTGAAAGGTACGTGGATATCACCCACCACTTCAACACCATACTTACGCACCGCATCCAGCAGCGATTTCAGCGTCAGCTCGATGCCTTCAATCATTGCCGTCAGCTCCGGATTGTTTTTATCCGCCAGCTCCAGCGCGCGTTCCAGGCTGTCGATAACCGGCAGCAGCTCATTAGCAAATTTTTCCAGCGCAAATTTATGCGCTTTTTCTACATCCTGCTCGGCACGGCGGCGAATATTCTCAACTTCCGCCTGCGCACGTAACTGCGCATCGCGAACGCCGCCCTGAGCTTTCCCAAGCTCGGCCTCCAGCTGAGCAATACGCTCATCACGCAGGTCCACCTCACTTGCTGCCTCCGCTTCCTGGGTTTGCTCTTGCTCCAACTCAATCTCATCTGAGACTTGCTCGTTTGGTGTGTTCTGTTCTTTACTACTCATGAATTTCTCCGCGTTTTTCACATTCATCTCGCTGGTTCGCTTATTATGGGGATCAGAATCGCGGTTTCAAGGGAAGCCAGTCACATTGTCGGGGCAGATTCGCCTCAAGAGGAATACCAGCATAATGAACAATCATTTCAACTGCATTGGCATTGTCGGCCATCCGCGTCATCCTACCGCGCTGACGACCCATGAAATGCTCTGGCGCTGGCTGACAGCAAAGGGCTATGAAGTGATTGTCGAGCAACAGATCGCACGCGAGCTGGGACTCAAAGACGTGGCGACCGGCAGCCTCGCCGATATCGGCCAGCGTGCTGATCTGGCGGTGGTGGTCGGCGGCGATGGTAATATGCTCGGCGCCGCACGGGTACTGGCACGTTATGACATCAAAGTGATCGGTATTAACCGCGGCAATCTCGGTTTCCTGACCGATCTGGACCCGGATAACGCTCAGCAGCAGCTTGCCGATGTCCTGGAAGGCAAATACGTGGTCGAAAGCCGCTTCCTGCTGGAAGCGCAGGTGTGCAAGAAAAACAACTCCCCACGTATTGGTACCGCCATTAATGAAGTGGTGCTGCATCCAGGCAAAGTCGCGCATATGATTGAATTCGAAGTCTATATCGATGAAAACTTCGCCTTCTCGCAACGCTCTGATGGCCTGATTATCTCCACGCCAACCGGCTCGACTGCCTACTCACTCTCGGCGGGCGGCCCGATTTTAACCCCGTCACTGGACGCTATTGCTGTGGTGCCGATGTTCCCGCACACGCTGTCGGCACGTCCGCTGGTGATTAACAGCAGCAGCACGATCCGCCTGCGTTTTTCCCATATGCGTGGCGACCTGGAGATCAGCTGTGACAGCCAGATTGCCCTGCCGATCCAGGAAGGTGAAGATGTATTAATCCGCCGCAGCGACAATCATCTCAACCTGGTGCATCCGCAGAACTATAATTATTTCAACACGCTAAGCTCGAAACTCGGCTGGTCAAAAAAATTGTTCTGAAAATCAGCGCCAGATACTTTACTGTATATAAAACCAGTTTATACTGTATGAAAAACCATATCTGTGTTTGTATACAGGAAAACCATTATGCTGGCACAACTGACCATCAGTAACTTCGCTATCGTTCGTGAGCTGGAAATTGATTTTCAACGAGGCATGACAGCGATTACCGGCGAGACAGGCGCGGGTAAATCGATCGCCATCGATGCACTTGGCCTGTGTCTGGGCGGCCGTGCCGAGGCAGATATGGTGCGCCAGGGCGCTTCGCGTGCCGATATCTGTGCGCGTTTCTCCCTGAAAGATACCCCTTCAGCGCAACAATGGCTGGAAGAAAACCAGCTGGACGAGGGACACGAGTGCCTGCTGCGCCGTGTCATCAGCAGCGATGGCCGTTCCCGTGGTTTTATCAATGGCACCGCCGTGCCGCTCTCCCAGTTGCGTGATTTGGGCCAGTTGCTGATTCAGATCCATGGCCAGCATGCTCACCAGCTGCTGCTGAAACCCGAACACCAGAAACATCTGCTGGATGCCTACGCCAGCGAAAATGAATTAATGCAGGAGATGGCAACACGTTATCGCCTGTGGCATCACAGCTGCCGCGAGCTGGCACGCCATCAGCAATTATCGCAGGAGCGCGAAGCACGCCGCGAGCTGCTGCAATACCAGCTGAAAGAGCTGAATGAATTCGCGCCCGCCGCCAGTGAGTTTGAAACCATCGATGAAGAGTACAAGCGCCTGGCAAACAGCGGGCAGTTACTCTCTACCAGCCAGCAAACGCTGCATCTGCTGGCCGATGGTGAAGAAAGCAACCTGCAAAGCCAGCTGTACAGCGCACGCCAGATGATGAGTGAACTGGTGGCGATGGATGACAAACTGAGCGGTGTGTTTACCATGCTGGAAGAAGCGGCGATTCAGCTGAGCGAAGCCAGCGACGAACTGCGTCACTATTGCGATCGGCTGGATCTCGATCCGAATCGCCTGCATGAGCTGGAACAGCGCCTGTCACGGCAGATTAACCTGGCGCGCAAGCACCATATCGCACCGGAAGAACTGCCGGCATTCCACCAGCAACTGCTGGAAGAGCAGGTGCAGTTGTCACAACAGGAAAGCGACCAGGAAGCATTGAGCAGTGCGGTCAGCGAGCATCACCATGCCGCACTGGCGACTGCGCAGCAACTGCATCAGCGTCGCGCGCATTACGCCGATGAGCTGAGCCAGCTGATTAGCGCCAGTATGCATGCGTTGTCGATGCCGCATGGCAAGCTGGTGATCGACCTGCAATTTATCCCGGACCAGCTGACCGCCGATGGCGCCGACCGCATCGATTTCCGCGTCAGCACCAACCCTGGCCAGCCCGTACAACCGCTGGCGAAAGTGGCATCGGGTGGCGAACTGTCGCGTATTGCCCTGGCGATTCAGGTGATTACCGCGCAGAAAATGGATACGCCGGCGCTGATTTTCGACGAAGTGGATGTGGGTATCAGTGGCCCGACAGCCGCCGTCGTCGGCAGAATGCTGCGTCAGTTAGGCGAATCGACTCAGGTGATGTGTGTCACCCATCTGCCGCAGGTCGCGGGCTGTGGTCATCATCACTTCTTTGTCAGCAAAGAGACGGATGGCGCGGCAACAGAAACTCATATGCAGCCGCTGGACAAGCGTGCCCGCCTGCAGGAACTGGCGCGTTTACTGGGTGGCAGCGAGGTCACGCGTAACACTCTGGCGAATGCCAAAGAACTTTTAGCAGCCTGATCGGGCACTTTTTTACAGTGCAGTGGTCATAAGCATGCTCTGTAAAGGTTTCAAACTGCGGTAAGGTTTATTATTATCGACAACTTATCGCCAGTAAGGCACATAACGTCGTCGTCTGGAATGACGGGGACGCTCAACAGGAAGCAGCGCGCGCATCCTGTTATGTGCAACCAGAGCTGAAAAAAGGCTTAGTGACCCGGGTAACGCCGCCTGTTGCAGGCGTCGAGCCCTAATAAGGAATCGATTAATGCGCTGTAAAACGCTGACTGCTGCTGCAGTGGTACTTCTGATGATGACCGCTGGCTGTTCCACTCTGGAGCGCGTGGTTTACCGTCCGGACATCAACCAGGGTAACTACCTGGTGGCAAATGATGTGGCCAAAATTCATAACGGCATGACGCAACAACAGGTTGCTTACACGCTAGGCACGCCAATGATGAAAGATCCTTTTGGCAGCAACACCTGGTACTACGTTTTCCGTGAACAACCAGGCCACGAAGCGGTGAAACAGCAAACGCTGACGCTGACCTTTGACAGCAACGGTACGCTGACCAATATCGATAACAAGCCAAAGCTTTCCACTGCGGACAACTAAGCGTAAAGCGACAGGCAGAAAAAAGGCGCCCAACTGGCGCCTTATTTTTTGGCTGAACGCTCCGCTCGCTGGCGGCGCAAATCTTTCGGATCGGCGATCAGCGGGCGGTAAATCTCGACACGGTCACCATCACTGAGTTCATCAGCCAGCTTAACCGGGCGACTGAACACGCCAACTTTATTTTCGCTGAGATTGATCTCACGGCGCAGATCCAGGATACCGGATGCCCGGATAGCCTGCTCAACCGTACTGCCCTCGGCCAGTTTCACACTCTGCTGATACTGCTTTTCTGGCAGTGCATAGACAACTTCAACCCGAATATCAGGCACGATAAACCTCTTTTGCGCGTTGGGTAAACGCCTTCACCATACTACCGGTCAGCTCTTTAAACACCCGACCAAAGGCCAATTCCACCAGCATATTGGTGAATTCAAACTCAAGATTAAGCTCAACTTTACAGGCATCTTCGCTCAGTGGCGTAAACGTCCAGCCGCCTGACAGCTGACGAAACGGGCCGTCAACCAGCTGCATATGAATGCTCTGGTTACTTTTCAGCGTATTACGCGTGACAAAAGTCTTGCTGATGCCGGCTTTGGCAACATCGACTGCCGCCGTCATCTGATGCTCATCCGATTCAAGTATGCGACTACCGGTACACCCTGGAAGAAATTCGCTATAAGCGTCAACGTCATTCACAAGCTGGTACATTTTTTCAGCGCTGTAAGGCACCAGCGCAGAATGGCTTATCTTGGCCATATCAATTCCTGTCAATCAAAAAACAGGCAAATAATATCATTTCTGACGATCAAACAAAAATTCTCTGGCGCTGACGGCATGCTAAAATGGCGCATTTCCCCGTATGGATACGGCCAGGGGGATGCCATTATTCACTGTCTGATGTAGACTAAGTAGCACTATGACAAAGAAAAAAGCACATAAACCCGGTTCCGCTACCATTGCCCTGAACAAACGCGCCCGCCACGAATACTTCATCGAAGAAGAGTTTGAGGCCGGACTTTCGTTGCAAGGATGGGAAGTCAAATCACTGCGCGCTGGCAAAGCCAATATCAGCGACAGCTACATCCTGCTGCGCGATGGCGAAGCTTATCTGTTTGGCTCGACATTCCAGCCGCTGGCGGTGGCCTCTTCCCACGTGGTCTGCGATCCCATCCGCAACCGTAAACTGCTGCTGAAACAGCGTGAGCTGGATTCACTGTATGGCCGTGTCAATCGTGAAGGTTATACCGTTGTGGCACTTTCCCTGTACTGGAAAAATGCCTGGTGCAAACTGAAGATTGGCGTGGCGAAAGGTAAAAAAGAGCACGACAAGCGCGATGACGTTAAAGAGCGCGAATGGAAGATGGATAAAGCACGTATTATGAAACACGCCAACCGCTAAGCCTCTGGCATTGCAGGGCGTTTTTCTGTTATACTGCGTATCACTACTTGGGGCTGATTCTGGATTCGACGGGATTGTGAAGCCCAAGGAGCATGCCGAGGGGCGGTTGGCCTCGTAAAAAGCCGCAAAAAAATAGTCGCAAACGACGAAAACTACGCTTTAGCAGCTTAATAACCTGCTCAGAGCCCTCTCTCCCTAGCCTCCGCTCTTAGGACGGGGATCAAGAGAGGTCAAACCCAAAAGAGATCGCGTGGAAGCCCTGCCTGGGGTTGAAGCGTTAAATCTAATCAGGCTAGTCTGTTAGTGGCGTGTCCATCCGCAGCTGACAGGCGAATGTAAAGATTGGACTAAGCATGTAGTGCCGACGGTGTAGTAATTTCGGACGCGGGTTCAACTCCCGCCAGCTCCACCACTTTTTAGTAAAATGACGTCTACTTAAGTCTACAAAGGCCGCATCCCACAAGGGTTTGCGGCCTTTTTCATGTCCAGTGAAGTCTACTGAGAATTGCTAGAAACTACTGATTATGGCACCCTCCTATTGTCCCTCGTCGATGAGGGAGCAAATACGAGGGAGCAAAAATGCCAAAGGTAGCAACAAAACTCACAGACACAGAGATCAAAAAAGCCAAACCCGAAGAGAAGGAGTTCACGCTATGGGATGGAGACGGGTTGTTCCTGCGTATCAAACCAAGTGGCAAAAAAATCTGGCATCTTGGCTACACGGTTCCTTTAACGAAGAAACGGGCCAAAATGAGCCTTGGATTCTATCCCTACCTGACTCTTGCACAGGCAAGAGCGCTCCGGGATGAATACCTTACTTTGCTTGCTCAAGGTATCGATCCCCAATCCCACAATGAACAAAAAGAGAAAGCGTTCAAAGATGCCACTGAACACACATTCCAGATAGTGGCGAAAAAATGGCTTGATGAAAAAATTAAAACATCAGGCATATCGCAAGATCATGCTAAGGATATCTGGCGTAGCCTTGAACGAAACATCTTTCCCACTTTAGGGGATATTCCCATTAAAGAGATCCGCCCTAAAATGTTAAAACAACACCTTGACCCCATAGAACAAAGGGGCGTACTCGAAACCTTGCGGCGTATAATCTCCCGACTTAATGAAATTTTTCGCTATGCCGCGACAGAAGAACTCATCGAGTTCAACCCTGCAGACAACCTCTCCCAACGATTTAGTAAGCCCAAAAAACAAAATATGCCAGCCCTTCCCCCAAGTGAACTACCTCGTTTCATATCAGCATTAGCAAACGCCTCTATACGTTTAGAAACACGTATGCTTATCGAGTGGCAGTTGTTGACTTGGGTTCGGCCCGGTGAAGCCGTTCGGGCGCGTTGGGCAGATATAGATATTGATAATAGCGTGTGGAATATTCCTGCAGAATTTATGAAGATGAAGCGTCCGCATAAAGTGCCACTGAGCAAAGAGGCTTTGCGTATTCTTGAATCTATGAGACCAATCAGTAGCCATCGTGAGTGGATATTTGCTAGCACAAAATCCCCACTCAATCATATGCATGAACAAACAGCTAATGCCGCAATAATTCGTATGGGCTTCGGCGGCGAGCTTGTAGCTCACGGTATGCGTTCCATCGCAAGAACAGCAGCAGAAGAAACCGGCAAGTTTAGAACTGAAGTTCTTGAAGCTTCGCTTGCTCACTCAAAAAAAGATGAAATTATTGCTGCTTACAACCGTGCTGAATATCTTTCTGAAAGAGCAGTTCTTATGCAATGGTGGGCTGATTATGTTCAAACACAAAAATATAAAGCTATTGCTGCATAATAATATAAAAGCTGCTCATCAGGCGGGATGGCTCACTACGTGAACCACCCACCTATAAAAGGGTTTTTCTTCTGGTGAGTTGTCAATAAAAATGAAGGTTTCCACCTTTCATGCGGACCCTCCTTAATTTTTTTTGACAAGTTGAGATCGAGACAATTTATTATTGCGTTTTTCCATAAAAGCTTTATAACGTTCATCCGCTTCCTTTTGAAACTTTTCAGCGTCGAATGTATCAGTTTCTATTTTTATTTTTTGTTTTACTGCTTCATCTAATATTTTATTTTCTTTCAACCTTTCTTTTTCTGCCAATATAAGCTTATAGTATTTTAGCTTAATATTAAAACTTACTTTTACTAACTCGTTAGCGTCAAAATCTATATTGTATTTTTTAAGAAGTTTTAATATATAATCTATAGTCATTTTTTTCACTTCCTTTTTTATTTTTTCTTCATGCGCATCTTTTCTTATACTCCCACTTTTTAACCATTGCTTAAATTTATAGCTGTTATAATGCTGCCACTGATATATTTCAGCCGCATATATAACCGACAACATACAAGCAATAAAAAATATGACCATAAAAACCATACATATTAAATAAAACATATCAGCCCCCGCCTTTCTTTCTATGCTGCTCTTTTATTAGTGCTATGTGATATTTTTTTGCATTGTTTATACTCACGTCTGCTGAGTTTTTAGCAGAACGAAAAGCACTAGAAACAACAGAGGCAATGATAGCAACTAAAAAAGCACAAATAAAAAAACCCATCGCGGCAGGAATGAGACTACCGCCGCCGTCGTCTACCGCAGGTTTTACTTTTGCTATTAAAGCTAATATATTCATATATTCCCCCCCTCAATAATTTTAATCGCTGTTTCTATTCTTTGTTTTACAAAGTCTCTAAACACATAACCTATTATTCTCGCATCCTCCCCCATGTCTAACTCATCTTTTTTATTAAAATATAAATCAGCGCTCAATAGTTCTTCACTTTGAATATCTAACATTTTGCTAGCAAGTGATATTCTAATAATATTTAAAATCTCTAAATCCAAACTTGCTCTATCGTGCTTGTTTAAAAGCTGGAGCGGGTGAAAATCTTTTTTTCTTTTCATTTCTTGCATGTCATTATCAAAATCTATCATTAAAAAATGTAAGCAAGTAAAAGACGTATCATAGAAGTTAAGGCGGTTAATCATGTCCGCCGTTCCCTCGCGTGGAGGGTTCAGGTTAGGTCTTAAGTTATTCATCCATTTTACTCCTTTTTTTATTATTTTTTAGCTTCCATTCGTTAAGTCTCTTATCCCCTTCCGCTCTCAAAAACTCGCGCTGATCGTATATTCTTTTTAATACCATATGATTAGTTAAAGCCCCGACCAATAGCGATAAATCATTAGTAAAATCTAACTCGTCAGATACTTCTTTGCTATTTTCTCTAACTATTCTTATTAACTCAGCACCAATTTTTATTTTACGCGCTGTATCTTCTTTTCTTTTTTCAGCTTTCATTTCTTGCTCCAACCTATTTAGTAAGTTTGCTTTTTGTTCAAGTTCTTTTTTCACTTTATTATATTTATCAATATTAAATGCCATTTTTAAAACCTCTCTTTTCTTTTATCGTAATAAAAAACGCAATCAATGCAGCTATAAACAAAATCGGCAGCGTAAAAACAAACCCTAACAATAAAACGACAGTAAACCCAAAAACGCCAGACATTTCGTATAAATGGCCAAACAGCGTATTTTCATTTTTATACTCAATCATTTTCTGTAAAACAGATTTTTTTTCTTGCTTTTGTTCTCTTAAATAATCCTCTCTATATTCGTCATCTTCACAGCTCAAAGGGATTTCTATAGTGTCATCATTTAAATACTCATTATCATCATAGTCGTAATCATTATTATAATTTCCAATCATTCCAGATCTCCCCCTAACGTGTCATAAACAACAGTAAAATCGCTTTCATGAGAAAAAAGATTGTAAGTTATAAATAAGCTCGTTCTACATATAACATTTGTATTTTCATCTTGTAGTTTTTTAATAATCAATCTAACAAGTTCAGACGCTGCCACTTCTATTTTTTTATCAATATCATTCATATTCCACCTCTTTTAATTTTACGTTTTTATGTTATATATACTTTAAGTAATATATTTATTTATTTAAGTAAAGCGCGATATATGTATTTTTATTTCCAGAGCGAGATTTTATAGATAAAAGGTTTACGTGTAGCAGCTATTTTAGTTTTGCTAAAAACAACAATAGCGCACTTATACATTCTTCGAATGTGTGCGCCCCATAAATGGGGATTTACTAACGCAGAAAAATAAAAAGTAACATTCGCTTTATGCTCAATCTTACTTAATCGCTTTTCAAAAAAGCAAGTATATTTTTCTTGTTCTAAAAAGTATGTGCTTTCAATATCAGGAGATAAAAACAATGGCAATATTTCATATGAGCGCTCAATCAATAACACGCAGCAAGGGGCATAGTAGCGTAGCTGCGGCAGCTTATCGCCACGGCGAAAAGTTAACGGACGAACACACAGGAGAGATCCACGACTACAGCAAAAAGAAAGGTATTTCAGATAGTGTGATATTAATACCTGAAAGCGCAGACCGTAATTTTTTAAAGCTTGCGTATTTATGGAACACGATAGAAAAAAGCGAAAAAAGAAAAGATGCGCAGTTAGCACGCGAGTTTAATATTGCGCTTCCTGTCGAAATGACAGATGAACAAAAAAAGGCGTTAGCAATAGATTTTTGCCAAGAGCATTTTGTAAAAAATGGAATGATTGCTGATATAGCTTTTCACAAGCTCGATAGCGACAACCCACATTTTCACGTAATGCTAACCACCCGCAGCCTTACGCCGGACGGTTCAGGGTTCGGGCATAAAGTCAGGGAATGGAACAGCAAGGAGCAGCTCGAAGGCTGGCGCAAGAGCTGGGCAGACACAGCGAACGAGCACATGCAAAAGGCTGGCATCGATGCTCATATCGATCACAGATCACTGAAAGAACAAAAAGCAGAGCTTGACGCTATCCTCCCCCCTCTCAGAACGGTTGGGCAAGAGGCGCAGGCTATCAGCTTAGACAGACCGCCGACTATCCATAGAGGCCATAGCCACAATCCAGAGCGACAAGCACGCTTTGACGTGCTCCAAGAAGTGAAAGTATCACAAGAGGCAAAAGCACTTAACCACATTGAACAGAAACAGCTTAAGCCCTCGCCGCTGGCTCCAGCTTCCTCCCCTGTCGCATCTTTGCAAGATGCTACACAGGGAGGCAATGAAAACAACACGCAAAATAAACTCTGCGAAGTTGGCGAATATCTTCAATCTAAACTCAATAAAGAAGATAAAGCAGATTTCAATGCTGATAATGAAATCAAAGTTCACACTACTAAAAATAATAGTAAAAGCAGTTCAACAGCAGCTATAGGTTCAACATCAAATATTAATTTGACCGATGAGAAAGTAGATAAGAATCTACACTTAACAGAAGCACAAAAAGAAGAGTTAGAGGATTTAGAAAATAAAGAAGCAGCAGCGAAGAAAAAAGCTTATCTGATGGGCGGAACTGCCGTTCCTGAACTTTCTCAAGATTACAAAACACAGTCAAAAAATGAGTTTAAAAATAAATTTAACAAACTGAAAAAATCATTTACTGAACAAAAATTTGATGCGGAACGAGAAGCACATGAGAATAAAAGAAACAGTTTCAGACGTCGATCACCCTTGAAAAATACATTCAAAAGCTAAAAATAAAAATATTAAATTACATATTTGAAATATGAGTTAACATTGAAGTCATTGGTTAATGAACAATACAACCATTCATACTTAGTTGTTAGCTCTAAACCATTCATGCTATATATGCATTTATAATTATTATTTACCAGACTATTTCACCATCTATTCTTTGTCCTTTTGCTTGCTTTAAAAGTTTAATATCACAAATACCATATGGATAAACTTTAGAAATTTCAAAAAGGCAGTTTGATACAATCCTTACTTTTTCTAAAATAGATTCAGGTCGTAAAACAATATTTGAGGTTCCTTTAACTTTTGCACTTGGAAATATAATCCCATCAATATCATTATATTTTTCAAGTAAAAGTCTACTTAACGTCCTAGAATAGATATAGTTATTTTTTGATGCGAAAACGTCATTTAATAGTTCAGCAGATAATGCATCCATATACAAAAATGACAATAATCCTCTTATATCATTTTCACCAAGTCTTTTAATTAAAGCCCGTATTTCATTGAATAAATCAGGTGATATTGTACTTATACCATGATATGCATTGTAGACTTCACCAATTATTAGGCATCGAAGTCCTGAATCAGATTTTTTTGGCAACTCAAACTGAACCACCTGCACAATATCCCCATCTTTAGCATTAACTTCCGCAATCGCTGTTCCTATATGGTAAGCGGCATAGAACATTGGTTTGCCTTCATCATTAAAGCGCCCAATCTTTGTCAATTCAGGTGGAGGGGAAAGTAACTCTCTAATATTCCCATAACCATTAGAGTTAGCGCATATCCTTGCTCTAACAATAGGTCGATCATAACCAAATTTAAAATTAATGCCCCCAAATGATTCAAGATACCATTTAAGATGGGCTTCTACTGATTTTGGTGTGCTGTTTGCTAATAGATCCTTTCTAAATTGGTCAAGACTGTTCAATTCGATTACTTTGACATTTTCTCCCACAATCCCCGCCTCCAATCTACCATTCTGAAAAGTTATTAAATTTAACATTTGAGTATATTAGCAACTAAACATTACAAATGCTAACTTTTTATTAAAAGAGGATGACATTTAAATTTACTTAGAAAAAACATTATAATAATTACCACGCGAAATATAATATTCACTTTGCTTTTATGTGGATGTCTATTAAAAAAACAACATAGTGTTTTTTGGATCTAGTTGTACTAATTAATTAATTTAAAAGTTTTTGGTTTTAAGTTTTTTGGGTTTGTGTTTTAGCGGGGCGGCTTTCAGCCGTAGTAGTTTTCCTCCGAAGGAGGAAATAGTTTTTCTTTAAGCATTCCCCCCCTACCCCCCACGCCAAAAAGGCTAAAATAGAGAGATAGGAGATGCTCATTGCGCCTTGAAAATATTCAGAACGTTTCCATCCTGATACTTCCCCCACGACCCGCGCAAACACAAATCATGAAACTTTCAAACGACTCTCGTTTTACTAAAGAGTCTATACTACCGTTTGTAAATTTTTTAGATTGTGCGATTCAGGTTGGCAGCTACGCGTCATCCGGCACTGCCACAATAACATAAGAATTGCCAAACACTTGAGGAACCTTCATTCTTATACCCGATACACAGGATTAGCGTTATTGCTTTATTAAAGATTAAAATCTTCTGGAAGTGGTATTTAACGTAAGTTAAAAGTCGGCGAAGAGTTTTTAATTTTTCGTATCTTTATATTATATAAATCCATTTATAACATCAGTCAATAGATAAAATCAAAAATATTTAATAAAATGATTAGATGATAAAATAAAAAAAGACTAGATCAAAACCCAGTCTTTTATTTTAAATAAATGATATTTTTCATATATAGCTCTAAAACGCTCTATACGCGATTTTGAGAGGTTTTCACTTTTAATGATGTAATCTGTCAGGAATAAATCAAAAAAGCATTTAATAACATTCAGGCGGCTTTATTTCTTGATAAATAAATCTTTTCGTCAATCCACGCATCTATTTCACTTTCTACGAACCCGATTGCACGATCACCGATTTTTATAGGTGAAGGGAATTCTTCACGGCTAATCAAACGATAAATCCAAGCTTTACAAAATCCTGTTCTTTCCAGAACTTCAGGTAGACGTATAAAGTTGTTTTTTTCTTTCATTTATCTCTCCCATTGTTTTTCGACAGAGGCTATTATTCGAATATCGCTTATGACGATCAACAACTTTTTTAGCAAAAAGTGCTTTTTTAGTTGACTATTTTAAATTAACAGTCATTCAATCGATTTCGGAAGTTGAACTCATGAGTTCAACTCCTCACCGCTAGTCATGACATTCAAAATGTGATTGATTTTTAGCCACGATACTTTTTTTATCCCTTTATTGCACCTCAATGTAAAATACAAATCATTAATATATATAATAATCAAATAATTAAAGAGTAGATTACAGAGACGCCAGCTCCGCGGCGGTTCCAGAGCCGTCCGCAGAAGTCCTGAAAGCCCGCACGGCACAAGCCCTGCGGGCTTTTTTGTGTCTGCGGTTTGTCCCGGATCCGTCTCTCCACTCACAACTTATCCCGGTTATAAAATCAGCACAAGCCTTAAAGATATATCCCATCACGCCGATATACCTGGAGCCAACTTTTGCCGCAGGAATCGAAACCTGCGCGGTTCACCAGACTTGAAGCAGGATGCGCTGATATTCAGCAGACATTCCTGCACTTTTACGTGGCTGATGGCTTTGATCGCGAAACCCGGCTGACCAAAAGCAACCTGAATATCCCGATACAGCGAACCTGAACAGAAGTGAAACCAGAAGCAGTACATTTACAACACGCCGGCATCGCTGCGCTCCGAACCGTTTCCTCTCTTCCCCATTCAGTAGAGTGGCTGACGAATCGCAACGGAGATGAGAGGGCAGAAGCAGATCCACACTTAAATTGATTGCAAGCAAATTTAGTTACATTCACTCATGAAACAATGTATAAACCATAACGGATTCATGCGAAAAGTCTCAGTCCGATGAACACTCAAATCAAATACCGGACAAAAAAGTAACAAACGGAAATCAATAAAAAACATTTATCAAGAGAAAACTAACCCGAGGCGATAACGAGGCAGATTTTATGCCGTTATGCTGATTAAGAATATCGCCTCAGGTTAAATTTTCACATAAATTAAATTGATGGTTCAAACACTCACGCCAATGTTTGCTCCATTTGATTATTTAAGGATGAAACAGTAATGAATATTGTGAACCGCAGCGCGACATGCCTCCTTGTTTCTGCCTCTCTCTTACTTGCCGGTTGTGCCAATACGGGCAGTTCTCTGCTCTCCGATACCAAACCAGATTCACGACTCACCAGCGGTGAACAGGCCAAATTCTTTAGCGCGTCGGGCGCGCAGGGTTGTGGCGCGGGAGCACTGGCTGGCGCGGGTATTGGCGCACTGGCCGGCGCACTGGCAGGCAACAGTAAAAATGCTCTCGTCGGCGCGGCTATTGGTGGCGCAGCAGGATGTGTGGTGGGTATGACCGCGAACTACTACCTGGACAGCCTGAAAAAAGATTACGCAACGACCTCCGCCCGCCTGCAGGCAATGGATTCAGACATCCGTAAAGATACCGACGCGGTTGAGAAAACCACCGTTGCGATGAAACAGGTGATCAGCGACAACCAGACAACCCTGACCAGAATCAGCATCCAAAAGGATAAAGCGGGTTTTGACAAAGCCAAAGCAAGTAAAGAGCTGGCTAAAATCGATGCAGACATCAAGGTGATGAAAGATAAAATCAAGTTCATGAAAGACAAAGATGCGGCTTATAAAATCGCCCTGAAAGGTCAAACGACAAATAGCACAGCAGAGAAGAAAAAACTGGCTGACCTGAATAAAGAATATACCAATCTTAATGGCAAAATTACCGCTCTGGAATCGGAAGCGAATGGTCTGTTCAGTCAGCGCCAGGCCATTTCTCTGGGTTAAGAATGATGAGCTGGCGTCACTGCCGGCTCTTATTTTTGGTGATTTCCAGCCCCGCGGTTTTATTTAATCGCCCTGAACGATGGACTGTTTCATGAGAAAATACGCACTACTCGGTTCAATGTTACTTGTCGGTTGTGCAACGACACCCCAGGACTGCAATTTGCAGGAACAAGACCCTGGTTTTCTGACCAAATTAAGCTGCACGACCTCGGGAGCTTACCGACAGGAAGTGGACAACCAGGAGCGGCAGGTACTGCAAAGCCAGCGAGAAAATAAACTGGCTAAACAGGATCTGGCGAATACCCAGGACAGACAGCAAGCCTCGAGCCAGAAGCTGGCTGATGAGCAGGCCAGGCTGACTTCTGCGCGCACCGATCTGGCACAAACACTGAATCGTCTCCAGTCGGGTAAAGTCAAAAATAAACAACGTCAGCAAGAAATTAAGCACTTGCAGGAGCTGCAGCAACAAGCACAACACGCCAGCAGTGACAACGAAATTACCGCGCTTGAGCGAAAAATCGCAGAAGCCAGGAAGAAAGTGGACGCACTTGAACAGGCGAACACGCTTCGCTAACAGCTCAGGTAGTAAGTGGCGACCACAGTGGGTCGCCAGCGTCTTAGATTCAATCAGCCACCAGGATAACAGTAGAGATGTCACTACCGCTATGCAGCCAGTGGCATACAACGTGACTGGGGCTGACAACAATGACTTTGGGTTATGCAACGATTAACAACTGCTGCGCCAATTGATGATGCGACTCTGGCAACGTATGAAGAGACGGTTGCGATTATCCACCGTCATATGCCCCCTTCCCTTGCGCTACTCTACGCGACAGCACGCCGTGGAACCGAGGGTAACCTGGAGTGGTGGACTGAACGTCAGGGGCTTGCCAGACCACTGTCAGCACTGAGCGAAGCTGAACAACTCACCGTACAAAATAAGCGCCAGCAGTATCAGGCCATCCTGGCAGGCTTGATTGAGCAGCTTGCCGCCCGCGGTGAGGACAAATCCGCTCAGTCGTTGCAGCTCTTGCTCACCCATTCACAGGGACTCAACTGCTATGACGTGGGTGGCGAGCCGGTATTAATCAACTGGGCCATACAGGAGCAGGAAACTCCGGCTCCGCTTATTGCGCCTGTACCCTGGTGGCGACGCTTTCTGCCGTGGCTATTGCTGTTGCTTTTATTGCTCCTGCTAGCTCTCGCCTGGTGGCTGTACAAACATTATACTCATCATGAACCCGTCCCGCCGGCACAGATCGACACGCCAGTCGCACCACCGCCAGCGCTGCCTGCGCCTCCGGAGCCACCAGCCCCTGTGGCACCTCCCGCACCAGCGGTAAAACCTGCGCCCCCGGCTCGCCCAGCCAGGACGGAACTCACGGATAAGAACCCAAGTATAAGCCTCGAGAAGCGCAAGGATTTTGGACGGATAAGGGCCAACCTGACCTGGCAGCAAGGTGCGAATCTGCTACCGATCGATCTGGATATTGCTGCTTTTATTCGCCTTAAGAATGGTAAAAAAAGTGCCGTCGAGGCGCTCAGTAAATCATTTGGCGACTACGACAAACTGCCTTATATGCTGCTGCAAAAAGATCTGCGTAACGGTAACAGCAGAGATGGTGAATGGATCTTTATCAACGGCAGCCACTGGCAGGATATTGATGAGGTGCTGATTTATAGCTTCATCTACGGTGGTGCAAATAACTGGCGCGGTACCCATGCCACGATCACCATCTATGTCCCGGGCCAGCCGCCGATAAGATCCGTCATGGTTGACAACAACAGACACAATAATGTCGCGGCGATCGCCAGACTCAAAAATGTTGACGGCAATATTAAAGTTGAGCGTCTGAACACCTTCTTCCCTGATCGCGAACCGATGGACAGGTATTACGGTTGGGGCTTTGAATGGCACCCAGGCGCGCGCAAAAATTAGTCGCACTCATAATGACTGACGTTAATGAACAGCCCTAAAAGGTTTAGACAATGCGAAATTCGATTCAGGGACCACTGTTACGTACCGGGCATAACTCCTCATTTAAGGCACTGGGTGAAACCGGCTATCCCGTATTTAAGATGGCATTCCAGCTGCGTGAAGCCATCTATCGCCTTGATGCCGGGCGTGATCTGGCACGACACCTTGCTATTCCGCAAAACGACCAGGGGGGAGACAGAACCGACTGGTACAGTAGCTTTCCAGGGGATGTGATTCCATGGAGTGCGGCAAATGAAAGCGAGCGAGCCTCTGCGCGTCAGCAATTCGATGCATTCCAGGTCGCTGTGCAGGCATTAAGCGAACAAATGCTCAATGCGGATCAAAGCGGCGCTGGCGGTGATCGTCGGGTATTTGCCCAGTTATTAAAGTCGGTCGTTCATTTTCCCGATTATGATTTTGTCTATCTGGTCAACGGCGTACTCGTCATTACCTTCTGGGGTTTTATCCACCAGAATGGCGAACAACGTGCACCTATGCACTGGCTGGCTCCCTCTTCTGTGCCACAGCCGACGCCACTTGCAGCCTCTGCTCTGCCAATAGCGCAAGCCGAAGTCCCGCGAACAGCCACTGACATTCCCGTCACGGAGACGCCCACCCGGACCCGACGCTGGAACTGGCGCTGGTTACTCTGGTTACTGCTGGCGCTGCTTTTACTCGCGCTGTTACTGGGATTGCTTCGGGGTTGCGTCCCATCGGTATCATTACCCGGGCTGCCATGGTTGTCAGGGGAGAAAACGCACGCCCAGCCTGCCGCGGCTGTGGACAATCAGAATGCCCCTGAGTTAACGACTCCGGCACGATCCGATGTCAATGCATCAACGCTTACAGCGGAAAAAAGTACCGTCACAGGTAACGCTGAAATCGCGCAAACCGCGCCAGACCCGGCGACAGATATCGCACGCTCTCAAACAGAAGGCAGCAATCCAGTCGCGGCAGACAATACTGCGGCCGAAGATATCGCGAAACCAGCCGACGCAGTTCCATCTGTCAGCCAGGATGTTCAGAGCAACGAATCTCAACCACCTGCCACTATCCCACCTGTCGTACCTGCTCAGGGTAAACCACTGACGCTTCCCCCTGGCCTGCCGGATGGCCCGGCGCAGTTTCTGAATGGTCAGTGGCGGGCTAACGGCGGCATTCAGGACAAACTCACTGGCCGCCCGCTGCAACTGCAATACCAGTTTGAACAGGGCAAAGGTACTGTCAGTGTACGCCAGTCCAGTGGCGTCACCTGCACAGGGGCTGCCAGCGGAAGTGTGCAGAAAGGCACCCTCAGTATTACCAATCCCGAGCAGATGAAATGTAGCGATGGTTCAAACTTTATCGTTCCAGCCATAGAGTGTAAGTCACCCGCGTCTGGTCATGCAGATTGTGTCGGCAGCAATAAGGGGGAGAACGCTTTCCCTATTCGCATGCTTCAACCCAATAACTAAACAGGGATGAATTAAATCATGTTGCCTGAAATTATTTCTTATGACCGTCAAATCACCCTGGTCGGCGACTCCGGGATCCAGTTTATGGATTTTGGCCTGCTCCCTAAAGGTCTGCCCGCAGGTGAATTCGTCAACTTAGCCAACGGCGTGCTCACCCGTCTGATCCACAACGAGCAGCGCGATTACTATTTCTATCAACCGGCGCCTGACAATATTGAGAAGGCCAAAAGCCAGTACGATATCCCTGTTGATAAAAGTCTTAAGTTATTAGATGGCGTGTGGCTGCCTCTCCCCCTGTTCCGGTTTAGCCCACCGAATATGTATCAGGAAGGACCACTGAACTGGGCACGCTTTCGGATAGTAAAACTGGCTGAACCCGATATGGATGGCCATAGCCACCGGATGACGCTGGCTATCGACACCCGCATTATGGCCAAACAACAAGCCGCCGCCGACCTCAGCCCCAATCAGGAAGACGTGAATGCAGGGGCCACTTTTGCGGTTGCGACTGCCACTTATGCGCTCAACTGGTATCTGACTCAGGATTGGGTAAAAGACTGGCTGAAAGAAGTGTTTAACGAAGCCAGTAAAGGCCGTGACTTTGATGAGCGCGAAGAAGAACTCGCGCAGCAATATCCCCTCGCCCACTACCTCAATCTGCTGTCACTGATGGCTATCCCGCCAGAAGGACAGCAGACACAGAGTGAGCCAGTGATCGAACTGCCGCAATTTCGCATGATCGCCAATCGGGAAGTCAATGCCATTAAACCGATAGCGGTAGACCTGATTCTGGATGTGGGGAATTCGCGCACGTGCGGCATTCTGATTGAAGATCACGGCCAGTCGGGTTCTGGGCTGATGCACAACTATGTTCTGAAACTGCGCGATCTCAGCTCTCCTGAACATATCTATACCGATCCCTTTGAAAGCCGGGTCGAGTTCTCACAAGCCTTTTTCGGCAAAGACCACTGCTCTGTCCGCAGCGGACGCCACGACGCATTCCAGTGGCCGACCATCGCCCGAATTGGTGGCGAAGCCAGTCGCTTAGCGGCGCGCCGTCGCGGCAGCGAAGGTTCCACAGGCCTCTCCAGTCCCAAACGTTACTTGTGGGATGAGAAGTTCTATGGTCAGGGATGGCGTTTTAACGGTAGCTATGTGCAGGACACCAACCCACTCGCGACGGCCGCCCCCTTTGCCAACTTAATTGATGAACGAGGCGAGGCGCTGCATACCATTGAAGACGAAATGGACCGTATCCCCGTCTTCACGCCACGCTATTCGCGCAGCTCGCTGATGACCTTCATGCTGTCTGAAGTGCTGGTCCAGGCTATCAGCCAGATCAACAGCCCGGAGCAACGAATTCGCCAGGGCCATGCCGGGATCCCCCGTCAGCTTCGCCATATTATTCTGACCGTGCCGCCAGGACTGCCAATGGCTGAACGGTACATTCTGGAACAAAGAATGCGTCAGGCCGTGGGCTTAGTATGGAAATCGCTGCGCTGGCACCATGGCGAGAATGATCCCTATGCTGATAGTCAGGAGAACATCAGGATCCCACTGCCCGATATCCGGGTAGAATGGGATGAGGCCTCCTGCGCCCAGTTAGTGTATCTGTATACCGAAATTAACCAGAATTTCGCCGGTCATCCGGAAGAGTTCTTCGCGACCCTTGGCCGTCCTGACCGCAAGGATCGGGAAACCATCACCATTGCGTCAATCGACATCGGTGGTGGCACGACGGATCTGGTGGTTACCGATTATCGTCTGGATCGTAATGGTTTGTCCGGCGGCGGCGCGAATGTTCATATCATTCCTCGCCAGCGCTTCCGCGACAGCTTCAAGATTGCCGGTGATGATATCCTGCTTGATGTCATTCAATCCTACATACTGCCAGCTTTCGAGCAGGCACTGCGTGAGGCCGGCGTTGTTGCGGTCGAAACGCTGATGTCTCAGCTGTGCGGTGCACAAAATATCAGCGCCGCAGAAGCCGTGCTGCGTCAACAGCTCAGCCTGCAACTGTTCGTACCGCTGGCCCTGCATATCCTGAGCCGTTATGAACAGTATGATCCGCAGAATGAACAAAGCCACGTACTGATTAATCAGAAGGCCTGTGAGTTACTGCCCGCGGGCAGTATCAGTGAAGAGGTCGCAGGTTTCGTGCGTCGTGAAGTCCACAAAGCAGGCGGACCTAATGACTTCAAACTGGCAGACATTGCCCTCAATCTGCCGCTGGCCAGGATGCATAATGACCTGTGCTCGGGTAAGTTCAACATTGATAAAGTTCTCACGGCGTTATGCGAAGTTTTATCATGCTATAACTGTGACTTACTGCTGCTCACCGGCCGGCCATCACAATTACCCGGTATTCAGGCCATCATTCGTCGTAATCTGCCGCTGCCTCCGGGACGCATTTTAGCACTACATGGTTATCAGACGGGGTCCTGGTATCCGTTCCATAAAAACGGCCATATCGACGATCCAAAGAGCACCGCTTCCGTTGGCGCGATGCTGTCACAACTGTGTGCTAACCATAGTATTCCTAACTTCCATTTCCGTATTTCGGCGCTGAAGCCTTATTCAACCATCCGCCATATCGGCATCATCGATATGGATAACCAGCTCCACGATGCCGACGTTGTCTACCGCCATATCGCATCGGAAAACGGGCAGATTAAGCTGACGGTAATCACCGATGAAGACGGCGAGGAGACAACACCGAGCATTATCATGCGCGGCGATCTGCGGCTGGGTTACCGCCAGCTGGATGCAGAGCGCTGGTCTGCATCCCCCCTCTATATCCTGCGTTTTAAAGACAAGGGGCGTAAGAAATTTTCGGACGCCGTTGCGGAAGATGGGGGTTCACCGTACCTCAAAGTCAGACTGGCGGTAGGAAAAGGGAAAGAAGAGAAAAATGCACGCCAGTCAGGACTGATCAGCGATCGCCTGATTATTGCTGATGTCAGCAGCAATACCAGTAAATCGTTTAGCAAACAGGATGATGTAGAACTGGAACTCAACACCATGCCGGATACGGGACTCATTGACAGCCGGCACTGGCTCGATAGCGGGAGTGTGAAAAAATAATGAATAGCGAACAACAATCTCTCACTGAAGGCTGGGCAGCTATCGCCCAGGGTTGCCAGCACGCGCTGAGCTGGGTTGATAGCGTACGGACGAGTTCCCGCCGCCTGGATAACGAAGCAGATAAACTCAACCTGAGCCTGCTGCGCACGCGTAACCTGGCGAACAGTCTCGCCCAGGTCGCCACCACGCCGATGACGGTGGGTTTCTTCGGTATCTCACAAGCCGGTAAATCGTACCTTATCTCAGCGTTAGCGGCGGGCAATAATGGTGCACTGGAAGCGCGCTATGGTAGTCAGCAGGTGGATTTCATTAAAGAGGTCAATCCCGTCGGCACCGGCAAAGAGGCGACCGGCCTGGTGACCCGTTTCACCCGGCAGGCTCCCACGGCCCCTGCGGGTTACCCTGTTCCCCTGCGGCTGTTTAGCGAAATTGATCTGGCTAAGATTCTGGCTAACGCATGGTTTAACGACTTCAACCACGAGCAGTTGAGCTATCAGCTTGACCAAAGCCGTATTGAGGAGAACCTGCGTCCTTTCCTGCAGCGCGCAGGCCAGGCGACAGCGAATAATGGTGTCAGCAGCGAAGATGTGGTTGCGCTGTGGGACTATCTTAACGCCTCGTTTAAAAAGTCAGTCGAGAAGCTTGAGCACGCCTGGTGGCCGCAGGTGCTTAAAATCGCCCCTGCACTCAGCGCAAACGAACGTGCAGAACTTTTCTCTCTGCTGTGGGGGGAGCTGCCTGCACTAACCGAAACCTATCGTTCATTAGCCAGTGTGCTGGCAAAACTGAATCATGCCAGAATGGTATTTGCGCCGCTCGAGACCGTAACAGATCACAGCAGCGGCAGTATCATGAACGTCGACAGCCTTAACCGCCTCGGTTCAAGTCAGGACCGTAATGTCGAAATACGCTACTGGAAAGATGCGCAGCAGCACAGCAGCGTCACCCTGTCGCAAGCCGAACTGGCGGCACTGACCGCCGAGCTTATTTTCCCCCTCGCAGAAGTCACCAGCGGCAGCATCATGGAGCAAGTCGACTTACTCGACTTCCCCGGCTATCGCGGGCGTCTCAAGGTCACCACCCTTGAAGAAGCCGGCAAAAATGGCCTCAACCCTATCTCGCAGCTACTGCTTCGCGGCAAGGTGGCCTATCTTTTCGAGCGCTATACCGACAACCAGGAAATGAATGCGCTGGTCGTCTGTGCCAGCTCAGTGAAACAAAGTGACGTTGCCGATGTCGGCCCGGTGTTAAATCGCTGGGTGGAGAAAACCCAGGGCAAAAACGCTCAGGAACGCGGAAAAAACAAGCCAGGATTATTCTGGGCCATCACCATGTGTGATAAACGAATCTCCGACAGTCTGATGCATACGGAAAGTCAGCTGAAAGAGGGCTGGGAAGGCATGTTACATATGACATTGCTGGAACGCTTTGCCAGTTATGACTGGCTACAACAGTGGTCTGACAAACCGTTCAAAAACTGCTTCCTGGTGCGTAAACCCGGGCTCGATAATCCCTTCCTGACCATGGAAAGTGAACCGGGTCAGGAAAAGCTGAAAGAAGTCGCGCTGAATGGACGCTACCTTGATGTCATTGACAAAATGGGCAGCACCTTTATCAGTGCGACAAAAGTGAAGGAGCATGTTGAGGATCCGAAAGCCGCATGGCAGGCGATGCTGGCACTCAACGATGGTGGGATGTTACGTCTCACTCACGCTCTGCGCAGCGTCGCCCACCTGGATTTCAAACTGCATCGCCTGAGTGATCAGCTGCAGCAGTGCCGCCATGAAATGGGCGATCAACGGCTTGGTCGCTGGTACGAACAAGACGGTGATGAGCAGCATGCGAAAAAAAGAGCGATTGCCGGAGAATTGTGGCAGGGATTGTCCGCAGCCCCGCATAGCGTGGGAGAACTGATTAACCATCTGGATCTGCCGGGCCATGAACTGAGCAACATCTATCTGAGCATTCGCAATCAGGATCAGGAAGCACAAGCGGCAGACACTCCGCCGTCTCAGAACGCCTTTGCGGCTAATCCGTTCGGCGATAATCCGTTTGCCAGTAACCCGTTTGCTGACAATCCCTTTGCTGAACCCTCCACTGCTCAACAGCCTGTTGCCAGCGAAGCCTCTTTCGTATCAGAGCGAGTCGGTCAGGATGATGAATTTGCCCACCAGATATTCAAAGCGTGGCTGGCACACCTGAGAGAATTACCTCAGTACTGGCAGCACCCCACCATGAATAGCGAGCTGATGAATCAGCTGAGCGAAGAGCTAATCACCGCCGCCAGCCGTCTGGACCTGGAAGGGATGCTGAAACGCGCGCTGGCAGGTCAGGAACAGGCCAACACACGCCGTGAACATTTGATGGCTCGTCAGGTACTGCGTGCTCAACTGACTATACGTGATTTTATTGCCTGGTTCGGTTATCTCACGCTGCCACCAGAGCGGGTTCCCAACAGCTATGTGGGTGAGAAAAAGAAAGTATTTGTCCGCCAGACACAGGTCACCGGCGATGAACTGCCACAACTGCCGTCTGTCGCCACTCAGCCTGCCGTTGCTTATATCGGTGACTGGCTGTCGGCATTGATGACTCTCATTGTGGATAACGCAAACCATAACGCCACGCGCGATATTTCCTTCGAACAGAATCAACAGCTTGGTCAGATCATCGGTCAGCTGAAACAAGAGAACGTGTCATGTTAGCAAAAATTATCGCCTGCCAGCCGGCAGTACCTGGAACTGCACAACTGCTGATTCGCCTGCGCAACGAGCAGGCAATACTGTCTGACCTGACTTTTACACTGTGCAACAATGAGCAATGCTATCTGCAACCTGATGGTCGCTGGAGCCCAGCACCACACAGTTTTACCATCAATGGCGGCTACCCGTTAGAAAGCGGCAGTGGTTTTCGTATTGGTGCCTCACTGCTTGATCCACTGCTGGAGAGCACCAGCCAGGTGCAAATCCAGGTCACGCTAACCTCAGGTGAAACACGTAACACAACGCTGCAACTGAAGCGTGATGATTTGCTCTCATCCGATGCTCGCGGTCAGACCGGCGACTACAGCAGCAGTAGCGTGCTGAATGCGCCTGAACCCAGCGTGGCTCCCGTTGCCGAACCTGTCGTCCTCCCCGAACCTGCGCCATTAGCCCCGATAACCGCGTCAGATGAACGCAAGCCTAAACGCAAGTCATCCCCTGTTCCGCTGATCGTCGCGGTTCTGCTGGTGCTGTTGATCGCCGCAGGCGCGCTATGGTGGTTTTTAGGACGTGATACCGCCTCTGCGCCTGCTGCCGCAGAGAAACAACCGGAAGCGCCTGCCGCTGCGACGTCACCAGCGACCCCGGCCGCCGGTGAGTGTTCCCCTGTCAGCCTGAACAGCCAGAGCGAACTTGAGTTTGTGCAAAACTGTGTGCAACAGAAGCTGGACAGTGACAAGTTACTGGCCATTATCCAGGCCGCTAAAGAGGCGAAGAAATGCGGTATCGCACAGCGCCTGTACGCCAACCGCGCCCAGGGCGGCGACAGTAAGGTCGCCATCGCTTACGCGGGTGAATACGATCCCAAATATCATCAGCCAGGAGAGTGTTTCAAAGAGGCAGATCCTGACACCGCCGCTTACTGGTATGAAACCTCACTGCAATCCGAGCCGGATAACCAACAGGCTAAAGCGCGCCTTGGGGAGTTAAGAAAATGAGGAATAGACATCTTCTTCAGCTGGCTCTGCCGCTGTGCAGCCTGTTATTCAGTGGCTACGCCACTGCAGCTGAGAGTGATAAACCGCTGCTACAGGAAGGGAAAAAGACGTTATACCAGCGAGTACTCACCACGCCGGGTTGCAAGCTGGGCCAGGCCGCTGGCGATGATAAAGGTGAACTACAACCCGCCTTCAGCAGCCTCTATGTTTATCAAAAAGCGGAGGCAAACGGACAAAGCTGGGTGCAAGTCGGGCCTGACAGCTACGGCAAAACTATCGGCTGGTTACCACAGTCATGCACTGTTGACTGGAAAATGCAGCTGACGCTGGCCTTCACTAACCCGGCTAATCGTGACCGTCTGTTATTCTTCAAAGAGAAAAAAAGCCTGGATGATATTTTCTCCGCACCGGATCCGGTCTCGCTGGTCGCGCCGCTGCGCGCAAAGATGAAACGGGATGGGCATGCAGATGGCGTATTAGCCCAGGAGCCGGAATACTTTGTTGATCTGCAAAAACAGTTTTATCTGCTGCCGATTTTAAGCGGCGAAGAAGTCATGACAGAAAACGGCTTTTACACCCGTTTACTTAACGTCGCCTCCGTCAGTAAGGCCTCTGCCGAAAAACCGAAGGATGATGTTAATCAGCTCAAAGGCTTTAACGCGTCAGTCGTTTTTGTTATCGACTCCACCATTTCGATGGGCCCGTATATCGAGCGCACCAAAGAGGCAGTAAACAAAATCTACGCCAGGATCAAACAGGAACACCTGCAGGAACAGGTGAAATTTGGTCTGATTTCCTACCGTTCAAACAACAAAGCCGTACCAGGCCTTGAATACAGAACAAAGATCTATGCCGATCCCAATCAGGTTAAGGATGGCGAAGATTTTCTGAAAAAGGTCGCAGATCTGAAAGAGGCTAAAGTCTCCAGTTCACTGTTCGATGAAGACGCCTACGCTGGCGTGTTATCCGCTATCGATGACATTGACTGGAGTCCGTTTGGCGCGCGTTACATGGTCTTAATCACCGATGCTGGCGCCATTGATGGCAGCAACAAACTGTCCGGCACCGGCCTTGATGCCAGACAGCTACGGCTGGAAGCAGGCAACCGGGGTATCGCTATTTATACCATGCACCTGAAAACACCTGGCGGCAAAGATGACCATGTGAAGGCAGAAAGCCAGTACCGTGACCTTTCCAACTTTGACAGTACCCAATCCAATCTGTACCAGGCCGTCGATGCGGGTGACCTGAAAACGTTTGGCCAGCAGGTTGATACTCTGGCATCCGCCATTACCGAACAGGTCAAAGCCGCGTATATAGGCGACCCTGCCATTGGCAGTGCCATTTATGCCAAAGAGGACGGTAAAAAGCTGACACCAGAACAGAAGCTGTTGCAGGATACCGCGCTGATTGGCCACGCCATGCAGTTAGCCTACCTCGGCAAAAAGAATGATACTCAGGCGCCACTGGTGTTTAAGGCATGGATCAGTGACCGGGACCTGATTAAGCAGAACCTCCCGACCACCGACGTTCGGGTACTGCTGACCAAAGGACAGCTCAGCGATCTGAGTGATGTCGTGAGTCAGATTCTGCAGGCAGCTAACGAAGGTATCATCTCCCCGACGAAAATGTTTGAACGGCTACGCACCGTTGCCGCCACCATGGGAGCCGATCCCAACCAGCTGAAACAGAAAGAAAATGCCCGAATCAACGATCTTGGCGTATTAGGGGAATATATTGCCGACCTGCCCTATCGTAGCGACGTCCTGAATCTTGATGAAGAAACATGGAAAAGATGGGATGGCCTGTCGCAGGAAAAATTTATCCGCACCCTTTCAGCCAAGCTGCGTCACTACCAAAAATATAATGCGGATGTGGATCGCTGGGTTGAGCTCGCCAAAGGAAGCGATCCACGCGATCGTGTTTACCCTGTGCCACTGGAAATGATGCCCTGATGTTGCAGATTAAGGATTTGTCTGTTGTTCGCGGGCAGGGACGCCAGGCGCATCATGTCCACCTGCCGCAGCTTGAACTGCGGCCAGGCGAGGTGATGGCGGTGACCGGCGAAAGCGGCTGTGGCAAAAGCACCCTGCTTGAAGCGATTGGCTTATTGCTTCGCCCCGATCAGGTTGGACAATACCACCTGAGTGATGCCGGTCAACAACGTGATATTGCCATGCTCCTCAACAACAATCAGCAAGCGGAACTGGCAAACATTCGCGCACGCCAGATCGGATTCGTGCTGCAAAATGGTGGCCTTCTTCCCTTTCTGAATGTGCTGGACAACATACGGCTACCCAGTCAGCTACTCGCCAGTGTGCCTGACAAAGCCATGCTGTCGAGGGTGATCGACTCACTGAAACTTGGGCCGCTGCTGACCCGGTATCCGTCGCAGCTTTCGTTTGGCGAAAGACAACGCACCGCGTTTGCCCGCGCCATCATGCATCGTCCTGCACTGGTACTGGCTGACGAACCTACCGCGGCCCTTGACCCCAGCAATGCTCAGCAGTTATTTAGCCTGTTTATAGACCTGGTCCGCCATGAGGGGATGATGGCTCTGGTCGTTTGTCACGACTGGCCGCTGGTGCAGCGTTTCAGTTTACCTTGTCTTATTGCCCGCCCGGATCAGACAGCCGCGAGTCAGGCAGAGCCCCCACAGCAAGCTCAGGGAGGAACCTGGTTTGTCCTTTAACAGAATAATGCTGCTTGGCCGTCTGGCGGTTAAAGACCTGTGGCATGATCGCATGATCTCTTTTTGTATCGTTTCATCTCTGGTTGCCGTGATTGCGCCTCTGCTGCTGCTGTTCGGTTTGCGTTTTGGCATTGTCAGTCAGTTACAGAATGATTTGGCCAGCGATCCCCGTAACCTTGAAATCCGCATGCTGAGCAGTGGCAGCTATGATCAACACTGGATAGAACAGCTGCGTCAACGGCCTGATGTGGGCTTTGCCGTTGGGCAAACACGTTCGCTCAATACGCTCGCTGATCTCCAGACGGGCAGCAGCCATTTCATCGAAAATGCCGAAGTTATCCCAACCGGTGCCGGTGACCCCCTGTTGGGTGAACTTGAGATTCGCCACGAAAATGGCGCCGTATTAACACAAGAAGCGGCACGCAAGCTGGCGGTGAACGTCGGCGATACTCTGACCTTACGCGTGAGTCGCCAGCTTGAAGAGCGCCGGGAGCTGGGACGCAAAAGTCTGACTGTCGAAGGCATTCTGCCCGCCACCTATTTCAACCGCACAGCCATCTTCACCCAACCGGCACTGTTAATGATGCTGGAGGATTTCCGGGATGGTTATGCTGTCTCAGCCCTTGGCACCAGCAGCGGCAATCAGCTGAGCGACAAACCGCGGCGTTATGCCCGTGCCCGCTTGTATGCCAGAGACATTGACCAGGTTGCCAGCCTTGAACGCGATCTGAGAGCGCAACGCATCGAAACCACAAGCCGACTGGCCGATATTGAAAATGTGAAAAGCATCAATCGTGTGCTGGGTGTGATTTTTAACACCATCGCCGCAACAGCGCTTATCGGCTGTATTACCTCATTAATCGGCTCATTTATCGCCAATGTTGATCGCAAACGTAAGCATATTGCCGTGTTGCGTCTCCTCGGTTTCACCAGCCCCTCCGTTGGGCTGTATGTGATATTACAGGGCTGCCTGCTTAGCCTGCTGGCTTATGTGGGTGGCTACAGCATCTATCTTATCGCCAGTCAGGTATTTAACCGCTTGCTGGCTGGCAGCCAGGCCACTGACCAGATGCTTTGCAAAATCACGATGGCGCACAGTGTCATCGCGATAGCACTGACCGTGATCGTGGCAATTCTGGTTGCCAGCATTGGCGCCTGGCGAGCGATTAATATTGAACCTGCGCAAAGTCTGCGCGAGGTGTGACTTGACCACCTTATTTTCCCGTCAACTTATGCTTATCGGAGATTGCTCGTGACCTTTACGCCTTCCTCACTGTCGTTCGGGTTAGTTATCGGTCTGCTCGCCAGTATCTCACCTGCGCTGGCCGAGCCATGGCCTGCCAATACCTGGAATCCCAAACCGGATGATGAAGATATCATTCTGCCCATGCCTTGTGAGGGTTCAATGGTATTCCGTCGCGTCGAGATCCCGATGCCTGGCCCGCTTGATGACCTGCCGGTTACGCTGGGGCAGGATGGCGGAGACTGGGGCGTGATCGAACACAGCTACCCGGCCTTTATCGCCGGAAGTTTTACTGATAGCAAAAAGAGTAAGGGTCGTTATTACCTGATGGCCAAATATGAACTTACCACTTTGCAATATCAGGCATTAATGGATGGCAGTTGCCCAACGCCTTCACGCAAGCTCAGCATGCCAGCGGCCGGTATGAGCTGGTTCGATGCGGTCACCGCTGCGGATAAGTACAACCAATGGCTCCGAACTCACGCTATCGACAAACTCCCCAAAGAAGATGGCAATCCTGGGTTTTTGCGACTGCCGACTGAGGTAGAGTGGGAATTTGCCGCCCGCGGCGGGCTGAAAGTTAACAGCGCAGAGTTTCGCGATGTGCATTACCCCATGGATGATATGAAAAACTATGAATGGTACTCCGGGGCGCAATCATCCAATGGCAAAGTACAGCTTATAGGGCTGCTCAGTCCGAATCCTCTTGGCCTGTATGACATGCTGGGAAATGTCGAAGAGATGATGTTCACCCCCTTTTATCTCAACAAACTCAATCGCCTGCATGGTCAGGCCGGTGGATTTGTGGTCCGTGGCGGCAGCTTTCAGTCTGGCCCGTCAGAGATCCGCAGTGCGACCCGCAAAGAACGGAATTACTATGACAACGCAACGCCCTTCGTCAGTAAAGCGACAGGCCTGCGTCTGGTCTTGATCGCCCCAGCCATTACCTCCACAAACAGGGTTAAACAGCTCGAAAAAAGCTGGGAAACTCTGGGCGCTGAAAATCAGAATAGCGATAAGAAACAAGATGAAAGCAACGACACGGCCAAAGCGCTGGGGAGTCTCGCCTCCGGTGTCGGCGATACGGCCCTGAAACAAAAGCTGAAAGAGCTGGAAAATCAGCTTCGCGCCAGCAATCAGAAGCAGCAGGAAGAGCGCGCCCAGTCGATCCGCGCCAGTCTTAACTTAGGTTCCTTCCTGTGTACCAAACTGCAGGATGATGGCAACTTCCTCGATTTTTTAAATCACAACTATGAACTGCTGTGTAAGGATAAAGACGCCAGCGATACAAATTGCGCCGTCCGAAAAACCAAACTGGGAGAACAGTCAGACAGGCTCCAGCAACTGACGGGGTACTATGCCAGCAGCCTGGTCGATTCGGCGACACTGTATGGGCAGGAAGGGCTAAAACCGGAAGTCGCCGTATTTGATCAAATGCTGACACTCAATAAGCGCCTTTCTGGTCTGAAACCGTTCCTTGCCGCCCACTGGCAGAATCAGCAGAAGTATCTGGCAAATGGCAAGATTGATACCGCAGGCTGGCTGGAAAGTTGTAAGAAGACAGGAGGTCATTAACCTCTGGCACCTTTGCCTGGACGACGGCGGTTCTCCTCATGAAACGGCCACCGTTATCGACTTGTGGCCCAGTACTATCGGCCATTACAGGTTAGCGGAAACCAGACCCTATAGTCCTCCTCTGTCTGGTTATGCGAGAGGGCATCACAGGATGCCCTCTTTTGTTTCAACATGTCGTCCGCAAGCCACACCGTTATGCTCATTTTTATTGTCGGCCTCAGTCTGTTCAACAGGCAGGTGACATAAAACATCGCTACCGCACTGTTCCACTTACAGTTTATTCCTAAAGCCCCCTTTTCTGCCCTGTGCCATGCTTACCCCTGCCATAACACAAAAAAACATGAGGTTATTATGAAAAAGACCATTATTGCATTATCTGCACTTCTGCTGGCAACTCCGGTTTTTGCCGCTACCACACATGCAACAGACGAAACCGTGGCTGAGGCGAACAAAAACGCTAAGGAAGGTGCGATTTAATCGGTGGGGTTCAGTGGAGTCCTTAGCTGTATTAGCCTTACCTTAGCTGAGCTGTA